>JAFVPU010000060.1 GCA_017505165.1 Clostridia bacterium | reverse complement strand
CTGGGAGAATCAAAATACAAATAATATATACAAAACAAATTTGTTTGATGCGGTAGAAGAGCCTGGACATGCACAAGATGCTGAGGGTAAAACTTCTCTTGAAGGGGATAATCAAAAATGGTCGTTAAATGAAGGTAAAAATAATATAATCTTGAACGCACACTATTTCAGAAAGTATTATTATATTAACCCTGAAGTGAGAGAAAATGGTTCAATAGATCAAGTGGGATATTTGATTATCAACAGCGAAGATGTTATAGAAAATGATCCAGATGTTACAAATGAATATGAAGGAACTTATCTCGCAATTGCGTTGAAGGAAAAAGAAACTGACACTGAATATAAGATGCATTATTATATTATTAAAGATAAGAATGTTGATTATACTGATGATTTCAGTTTGAGTAAAATCACAATTGATGGAATAAAAGTCAAATATGATGGAACCGAACTAAAAGAATGCAAGAACAATGATACAAACAATATAAAAATTTATTCAGGTTGTACATTGACCGTTAATGTATTTGATCAAAGTAAGGATCCAGATGGTATGGCAAGTGAAAAATTTGACACAATGATAGGTCATAAATATAAAGATGGATCAATGTTGGATAATTCTACAGATGAATATGACAATACGATCGAGTTTGTAAAAGATGGCGTTGAAATTGGTGAGAATGTCGATCCTCTTGGAGAATATTTTGGTTATATAAATGGTGAGAGTACTACATTTACATTCAACTTTGAAAAAATCGTGTATAATTTGAAAATCAAAATAGACAACAACAATGCAGGACAATTCACTGTTCAAACTCCGGTTGATGGTATTCAAACATTGAGAAATGTTCAAGTCAATAATCTCAAGGTTGGGGATACAATCAGATTGACTTACAAAGCAAGTCTTGGCTATGACTTGCAAGAAGGTGCTTTGAGATTTGAGATTGATGGAGTTGTGAATGATTTCTCTTATACATTAGTTTCAAGAGAAGTGATCGGTGGCTATATTACTCAAGAGTTTGTGTTTGATTTTGACGGAACATGGCTCAGAGAAAATTATTATTGCAAAGATTCATCAACAGGAAATGTTAAGTTCTATTTGACTGATAGGAAATCAGGGGATAGTGCTGATGGAGTCGATTTGGGACTAATCACAATTAAGACAGAGTTGATAGACTTTGATTATAAGATCAAATTGCTGAATACTTTGGGTGAAAGTGTCGGTGAGATCAATGGTTTTGGATTAGAATCAGAAAAATGGCAAGTTACAGATGAAACATTAGTTATTTCAAATGCGGTCGTTCCAGATGGAAATGGCAATCATGTTGTAGAATACGACTCAAAGAACTATGCAATGATAGAAAGTTATTTCGAAGAATATATGGGAGGAAAAAACTTATTCCATGAAGTATACAAATTCCCACTTGAAAGTTATTCAGAAGTACAATATAAAGTTGCAGAAAATTTGAAATTTATATATAGTTTTGACACAACAATTATTTCTACAAATGTGAGAACAATTTATAGTGTTATTGTGGTTGAACCTATTTACACTCTTACTTTGAGGCTTGATTCGACAGATAATATTGTTATGACAATGTCAAATAACTCTAATAATCTTGAAGTGTATCCAACAAATACTGTTACATATGAAAATAGAGATGGTGTTGGTACTGGTGATGTTACATTGCAAACATACAGAGGATTGGAAAACAGCATTACTTCAAGTTTTGATATAATTTTGTTTGATAAAATCTATTATTCAGTTGATGATACGCATACAGGATATGTACCAGGACAAACATTCAATTTCAGTGTTGAATCCGATACCGAAATTGTTGCAACATTAAATAAAGCTTACCACAAGTATAATATTCGTTATTTTGTTAATGGTGAAGAAGTTGGTTCTAGACCAAATGATTTGTTGAAAGATGCAAATCCTTCAGATTTGATAGTTTACAATAACATATTGCCAGATGGTTCTTTTGCTCATACAACTGCTCCAGATGGCTACGTTGTATTAAGAGATATTATCAAACCAATGTATAAATTAGAAACTGACAAATATATTTTGACAATCGAAATTGGTGATAGAACTTATTATGTTGACAGTGCAACTGGATATGTAGAAACAATTGAAATTATCAGAGAACATTTGAATAGTAGTTATAAATTTGATATCAAAGTATGTTTGACTGAAATCTCAAATGATACTATAAGAATATCTTTGAAATTGGCTGACAATGATCAAAACAGAGATGGATCTGGTTATTATGATGACTATGGAACATTTAAGGTCTATGTTGACAATCTAGCTCCTGTTTCGTCAGATGTTAATTCTAGAGGTAAGTTGATCAAAGCTTATTCAAGAAAGATCCTTAAAGTTGAATTGAATTTGACAAAAGGTTATAGGTATACTGGAAAAGTTCAAATAAATTCGAATGCAAATAATCCTGAAACCAGAGCAATAAATTCGAATATAATAATTTTGGAAGAAGAATTTGATACAACAAAAGGTATTAGAGATTACTACATCTTGATAGAAAAAGAAGAACTTGATTTCGTATTTGTGGATTCTGATGAAAGAAATTATAGATTCGATAACATCAATTCAACAAATGACGATCGCACTATTGTTGGAGATCAAATAAAGTTGTCTCAATCGGCAGAATCAAATACTGAAGAATTTGGCTATTATTATATCAAGAAAGGTGAAGATAAGATTGTAATTTCAGACAATGAAAATACAACCTTTAGAATTTCTCCTGACATGATTTATGATGGAAAAGTTACAGTATGTGTTGCTACTATCAAATATTATGCTGTATATATTGAGATGACAAATGATTCTATTGACAGGCTTAAAGTGAATTATGTAGGTGAAGGTGCAAATCAAAAAGGATATCGAGATTTCACAGCAACTGCAGGAGATACTGATGTTGCTTTGAATACTCTTGTTTATGTGCCGGAAGGTGATCTTAATATTTCAATGAGTGCAAAAGCTCAAGAGAAATATACTTATTGGTACAAGATAGGCAATGGAGTGGAAAATCAAATCGCAGAAGTATCAGGAATTGCCTCTACAACTATCGAAATAAATAACGATATGGTTATTGTATTAAATATCAGACCTGTTGAGTTTACAGATATAGATGTAACAGAATATCATGATGATCAAGAGGTTGTAAATGATGAGAATAAGATTTCTAATGCAATAGCAAATTCTTATGCATTTGATACTGAAGCTGAAATAGAATTAGTTTATATCAACGAAGAATTTATTATGACAACCTTGAAGATTACTGGAAATGAAGTTGATGATACGATCGTGTATATAGATCGAGTGAAAGGGATCTCTATCGATGGAGAAACTTATGATTATTCTGTTAACGTAAACGGATACAATATAGAATTCTACACTGACAATTATGGTGTACAAAAGATTAAAATTTCTTATTTGATCGCTGATTCTATAGGCTTAGAGGTTTATTATACATCTTTGATTGAGATTAAACCATACTAATAAAAAAACTACTGAATATTCAGTAGTTTTTTCTATGTCTATAGTATAATTGGGCCTGTGTCATTTTGATAAAACAAGGGTGAAAGTTTTTATAATTTGATTGGTATTTTGTTGTTAAATAAAAAATTTTTTTATTGAATTGTTTTTATTGTATAAATTTTTGTATGCAAATAAAAATGTTTGACATTTATTTTTTAGAATGTTAAACTAATTTCAGAGATTATAGTATTTCTAATAATGAAATTAG
>JAFVPU010000059.1 GCA_017505165.1 Clostridia bacterium | reverse complement strand
TTGGTATTATAATAAAAAATACGTTTGTAAATAAATTGATTACAAACGTATTTTTTTAAAAAGTCGGTATTTTATTGGTACAGGAACTTGAGTTGAATCAATTTTTGGATGTGTGTCCGATTACATACTTGTAATCCTCACCAATACTACTGCAAGTTTTGTCTTTCCATTCTGAATTTTTACAAGTACTGAAGATATTTACGATTATGCTTCTGATTGTGGATTTTGTACCTCTTTTGAATATTGTACTTAAATTGCCTGTTATGATGTAATGAATAAATTCGGTTAAATTTATTTCGCATTTTTCTTTAATCTGATAATCTGTATAAAGTTTACTGATGTGCATTAACTGTTTATCTGTAAAATCGAAAATAATCTCATTATTTGTTTCTTCATTTGTACCAATTAGAGATGTGCATTTACACCAATCTTCATAAAATGAATTGAATTTATCAATTAAATCTTGGTATTTGATTACATTGCGTTGTGTTAAAAAAGCTGCTACTCCGTCACGTTTTTTACATTCTTCTTGAGCAGAACTTTTTAGAAGTTCTAAATTCTTTGTAATATCATATACAAAAGATTTATACAAAGATTTCTTGTTTTGATTATATATTTGAATTTTCCCACCTAAAGTCCATTTTTTTTCATTGTATATTCTTTCAAAACATTCCTCTATAATATCATAGCACTCTGCAAATGGGGTGTTGGGTAGTTTGCGACATAATAGTTCTATTTCTATAGAATTAGGTCTTGCATGTTCAATTATTTCGATATTGTTTACTAAAGCATACTGCTTGATTTCTTGTATGCTATATTTCTGCAATTCATCATTTTTGAGTTGACTGAAATTAGAGAAGTCTAATTTGTCTTCGGGTGTCAATGTTTTGTATTCAGTTGTATCATTTCCTTCCAGATAATGTTCATTCATACTAATTGTTTTTTTTATTCATCTAATAATGCCATCGCTTGCGCTTTGGCGTTTTCTGTTATATCTATGTATGGTTTCATGGTGTCGTAGGAGTTGTGTCCGGTGAACTTCATCACCATCTGAGGGGCAACACCTTTGCTGAGCAGTGTGCAGATGAAAGTCCTACGACCTGTGTGAGTTCCTATCCATTCGTATTTTGGTTTTGTTTCTTCCATACGTTTGTTGCCTGCGTAGTATATTTTTGTTACAGGTTGGTTGATTCCAACGATTTGTGCCATTTCCTTTAGGTATGCGTTCATCTTCTGATTGGAGACAACAGGCAAGGCTTTGTCGTTGGGGTCGTCGGTCTTGTATTTGTTGAGTATGTTTCTTGTTGTGTTGTTGAGATTGATAGTGATTGAGTCGTCTGTCTTTATTGTTGTTACATGAAGCATGTCGTCGTAGATGTCTTTCTGATGTAGGTGTTCGACATCAGAGTATCTGAGTCCGGAGTAGCAACAGAATAGGAATACGTCACGGACTTTGTCTAATCGTTCGTTTTTGGAGAAGTCGAATGCTTTTAGTTGTTGCAGTTCTTCGTTGTTGAGGAAGACGATGAAGGTGTTGTCGGATTTAGGTTTGCAAATT
>JAFVPU010000058.1 GCA_017505165.1 Clostridia bacterium | reverse complement strand
GTTAATAGGTAGTGGGATTGCTTATGACTTAAAAGCTTGGAGTACAATATATTCTAAATTACCAAAGGTTGAAGATATTTTTAAAGGGAAAGTGAATATAGTTCCTAAGAATGTTTCAGAAATATATTCATTATGCATACTGTAAGTATGATAAGTGCTAAACTTCCCAACCAATGTTTGAAATCATTCATATTGCTACCTCTTTGCAGGTTCTTTGATCTTTGTGTCATAATACTTCGCAGTCTCTTTTACGATCTTCTGAGAAAGAGCTGTTTCTGTATCCATTTTATATGCTACTGCAAACCGATCCACATATTCCTTGAACTCTTTGCTCTTTTCATACATCTCTTTTACATTAATCTCACACATAATTTAAATCCTCCTTTTTAATTCATTCTTTCGAATATAAGTTTACCACCACGTCCACGTCTTATATGATAAAGTGGGGTATAAGTTGGTTTTGCAGATGGGATAAATACTTTACCATCTTTAATTTGTTTAGCGCAAATTGGACAAAAATTCCATTCTTTGCGCATATTCGCTTTATTGTCACAAAGATAGCACATGGTTATCACCGCGCTTTGTATATTTGTAATCTGGATATGCTTCTCTTAATTTATTCGGATCTAATTTGTAATTAGATTCATTGCAAAACTTATCCTTTTCAATATTACCTTTACAGAGAATAGTATATTCTTCTGTTTGTGAATTGGGATAATACTCTTTATCAGAATATTTGCAAAATTCGCATCGTTTATTTGGATCTGACCATATCATATGTGATAAGAATAACGTTGCATCATCGAAATAATCGTACATCGGATCAAGTATTCTGATAGCGTCGAAAACTGCAGCGTCGGATAATCCTCCTTCATACTTTTGGTCATATTTGCAGTAAGGTCTTTTAGGTGTAGCCAAAACAAGATTATCTATTTTAAACTCTATCATGAATTCATACATTCTATCTGCAACAATAGCATATGATGAAGGTTTATATAAAACCAATTCAAAATTAATACGATCATAAATATCTTTGCTATTTTCAGAAAGAATAATTTTAAAAGGATTAATTTTATATTCATTTAATCCTTTAATGAATTTCTCCATAACTCCAGTTTTAAAACTATAACCACCAAATATTGTACCGTCGATAAGAATAACTTTACAGTTGCTAGCATCGATTATTTTCTTTAATCGTATCATACACTCACGGTCAAATGGGAACGTGTCGTAATTATCAGGATTATGTATAAAATTGACAACGGTATTATCGTATTTATACAATACTTCTTTCATATGAACAAATAATATCCTCATATATTTTAATCCCCCTTAAAATAGAATGGATAATCTGGAAATTCAATTTTGAATCTTTCTTCGCTAATCTCATAATTTTCAAGAGTACAATTCCAATCTTTATCACAATCAGGGTATCGATTTAATATTGTTCTGTGTTTGCATACAGCACATTTAAGCATTGGATCTTCAAATAATAAATATTTAAGCAATGCAGATTTATCATATGTAATACCAAAGAATGGGTCGAGAATATTAATTGCTTTTATAGCATGCTCTTTTGTTAATCCTGTAGCTTCAGACATATCTGTCAGCATCACGCCATCTTCAAGAATATTTGTTTTTACAACTTTACCATTTTTGAGAAATCTTTCCAATTCTGTAGTTTCATCATCGATTATGACATATGAAGTCACATAAGAATTCTGATCTAACCATAATTGAATCTCTTCTTCTCTTCTCATTGGTGATACTTCAGTTTGAGTTTTGTCCCAGATTTCTAATCCATGTTCTTCTAATGCAGACACCAACTGCTTTACATGATTACTACATTTTTCTATATCCTCGTTCCATCCATGTCTCCATGAAGAACTCAACACAATAAACGCTCCTGTTTTGTCAACTATAAATTTAAGATTCCGAATATATTCAGAGTCCAACTCGGGTATTATTTCTCCTGTCTCTTTCCAAACCTTTTCAACATTTTCGAAAGTTCTAAGAGAATTTAATACACCATCTACGTCTAAGAAAATTACTCTCATATTCTTATACCTTTCTTATTTCTTAACACCACGAAAATTTCAATCTTTCGTTTTTACAAATTCCCATTTCCACTTTTCATTTTTGCGTTTCTTAACCTTAAGTTCTGCATATGCTTTTCTAAACAAAGCAGTGATCTCATCCCATTCTTGGCAAAACTGATCATCCATCTTTGTTACATTTACAGGAGAATCGTCATCATCTACAATAGGTTCTGTGGTTTTTTCTTCTATCGCTTTTTCTTCTATTGCAACAACAGGAATCGTTTCTTCTGTATCATTTTCGAATATTTCGTCTGCTCTATATCTTCTACCAATGATATAGCTGTTCTCAATTGCTTTATGTACATTTTGAATCGTACACTTTGTATACTCAGCAATTCCTTTTCTGTCAAATTCTCCATCGACGTATTTATTATACAATACATCGTACAATCTATACATTTTTCTTTTTCCTCTCATAATACCAATCCCCAGTTCTT
>JAFVPU010000057.1 GCA_017505165.1 Clostridia bacterium | reverse complement strand
GCTTTACATCCATCAATAAAGAAATATCTTGAATGGATTGTTACTAACTTTTCTTCATTAAAGGATCTAAATCTGGATGAAATGTATGATAGTAAATTGTTTGAACCAGCTGAAGCAGAAATGCTCGATAAACATCTTGAACAAATCGCTAGATCTAAACGCGTAAGTATAACTGAATATGATATGATGATGATACTTTGTGATGGAATTATCATCCAGGGCTAACATCACTCGATATTTAAAAAGGAGGTCGTAACATGATAGATCGTCTTGGGAGAGTAATATTCGAGAGTGACACGAATGGCTCATTGTCTGAGATAAAAGCTATCGTCAGTAAAATAAGAGATCATGTCAAAAGAACTGCTAAACCACCAACGGGAAATCAAAACTGTCAATTATGTACTTGGTGTACAGAAGCACATATGAGAGGTTTTGATGTACTACCCAGACCAGTGTATTCGCCTCGTGACCCAGTCTTTAATATTAAGGGTGAATCAATCGTTAAGAATCCCATACGTCAGTCTCTTGGATCAGGTTTGAGAAGCGGTATAGAGAACTTACTTGATCTAACAGAGATAGAGGGTGGCAGATGGTATTGTCATGTGAACTGGCATGGTTCACAGGGTGGTCACGAATTCATTCTTATGAGAATAAGCAAAGTATTATACGTGGTAGATTCTCAACAGGGTCTTGTGACAGATGCTCTATCTAAACGCGGTGGAGAATATTTCAATGATATAAACTGGGGTAATTCATATATCGTTAGATTGGATGACAAGGAGTTCAACGAAGAGATGTTTATGAAAAACAATGATCCTTCGCAGACACTACCATGGAACGAGGATTTGGATATCCCGTATATGAGAGAAAATGGTATGCTGCCTGATGAGGATATTAACGAAGCAAAAGTTGAGCGTATCAATGATGAAGGTGATACAGTACCTGAAAAGTGTGATAAATGTGGATCACATGTTGGTTTGTATTTAAAAGGTGAACCAGTGTGGTTGTGTTCAAATAAGAAGTGCGGCAAATACTTTGGAACAGCACCATGTAATTTCCAAGAATCAACACTCCCAGACGGTGTTTTTCTGAGACCTGCTAATGAATCGGATTTACCCAATATAATAAAATGGAAACTTGAATCAGTAAATCCTAAAACACGTAATGATCCAAAGACTATAAGATTCATTGAGAATGATGCGAAAGAAAATCTCAAGGATACTAAAATGATAATGTCGTATAGCACGGTTATCGGAGTCCTTGAATCATGTTATATTGATGACGGTGAATGGTGGTATATTGGCGAAATATACTTAATACCTGAATATCGTGGAAAGGGAATTGCTCGTGTAATATTACAACAAGAGATTGATTCTCATGATAAACTTAAACTCCGTGTTTCAAAAGATAATACACATGCTATTGATTTATATAAATCCCTAGGATTTGGTATCTCTGAAGAGGATGAATATGCATACACGATGACACTGGTCAAAGATAACATGCAAGAATTTGAGTTTCTCGAATCAGATCATTGTGAATTATTTGATGAATCAGATAAAATGTTTTTAAAGAATTTAGCTGATCGGGAAAATAGAATAAACCCTATGGTATTAAGAAATTTTGGAAAACAACGACTCCAAATAAAAGACGATGAGATGTATATCAAGCTTGAAAGACATCCTGAAAATCTTAAACACAATATTGACGTCAGGTGTAATCAGTATTTTAAGGATTTATTTACACAGATAAAAAACTCTATCTCATCGAAAAAATGGCTGACATATGAATCTTTAATAAAAAAATTATTTAATGTTTTAGGACTTGAATATAGTAAAAACCGTACATGCGTATACTGGTCACCGGTAATGTTGGCTTTCAAGGAAAAAGAATATGAAGTGATACAGTATGATCCATCTACTGATGTCCTGGTGCATGCATCACCTGTTCCGAATTTAATGATATTGAAACCTTCTCATTATGCTAGAGATGGTGGTGCAGTATATCCGACACCACGCATATATTTTAAAATTATAAGAAAATCAGAATTGAAAAATTTCAATAATTCTCAATATGGCAAAAATATCTATGTGTATGCCCCACTCAAGCCGATAGAGGTATCCTCAGACAGAGAATCAAATTTCGGTATACAAGACAAATATTCAAAAGCTGTATTTATAAACACAAAGATTCCGATTAAAGTTGTCCCAATTGATCAATATATCAATAATTCAAATCCAGCTATCCAAGAAGCCGCAACTGATAACTGTAACAAGATGATTCCCGTAACAAATTTCAAATTCAACAAGGTATATTACGGAGATCCAATTAAACGTATAAACCACATGACATGTGATGATGGCAGACCATTATTCACAACACCATATATTGGTCTCGCTTCAATATTCTCTGGTAGATATAATCTCAGAAAGATTCTCCGTGAGAAAGGCTGTCGTAGGTATAATCTTGGTTACGATGAATGGGGTTTAGATTTATCAAAACTAAAGGAACCCCTATCAGAAGTACATGTTCGTGTTGAAGGATATCCTGATCTCGAAAGTTTTACATGTACATTTGAAGGTTATATACACACCATAGATGTTTCTAATATAAAACATAATTTGTATCAATATCCTTGGATGACTGAAGGTAGGGAGGTCTTAATAGCGAACATGAAAGAGATACCGATAGAAAAGATTGAGAAAGTTAAGGTAACATACATTGTATCAGGTGCTGAATCACGTAACACTTTCCAAGAGGGTGTACTAAATGATCTGAAGAATGGTGTTAATCCATATTCAACAAAACGAGTATTCCATATATCAAGATACGGACATTTCGATGGTCAAGTATTCAAACCTCGTGTGCCTGAATATCTTGATAAGTATGATCCAAATTATCCCAACTTCGAAGATGTTGACAATCCTCGCGTTTGTTTCTCTCCATCTATCGAGGGTTGTTTAAACGCGATAGTTGTTAATGTTGAAAGATGGAAAGCTGACAGGTTTGACAAGTTGTATGTATACGTGCCTGAAAAACCTATCGACCAGTATAAACACACAACCAATAAGCAAATCATCAAAGATAAAAAGGTTTATGATGCTAATCTCACGAGAGAAGTTTGGATTGAAGAACCTGTACGTCTCAAGATGTATGGTGTAATTAAAGTGGATCAGATATCAGATGTCAAGAAGAAATCTACTGTACCGATGCTGAATGGTAAGAAGGGTGAAAGAAATTATTATTCATATAAATGGCATTGGTTAATAAAACCTAAGGTGCTTGATAAAGTACCTTATGATTATTCACCTACAGCCGTGTGTGAAGACATGGTTCGCGACCTCAAGAGATATGCTTACGGCATTCCTGTAAATGGTAAAATACAGAATGTACCATCGTCAGAATACTTTGACAAACATTACAGACTTTTATCACCCGATGAGTTCGAAAAATATGGCGGTGGTGTGTGTTGGGATTATGTTGAATTCATGGAAGGTTATCTTGATGCATATGGATACTCTTGTAAGAAATACTATATATCAACAGATACCAAGGATGGTGACACACATACATTTATAACTGTTGATGATGGTGAGGGTGGACTATTATATCCCGAATCATCATTTAAACTCATCGAGGGACTTCACAAAGTAAAGAACGTTGAAGAAGCTATCAAGATGATTACTTCTAAGATGTTTGAGGTAAATAACAATTCAAAGAAATATTCTGAAATCAAATACTATGTCTGGGAATATACTGGACATCCAGAATATGGTAGCAATTGTGTACAATGTACAGAGTATTTCTCTAAGGGTGAGCCATTCTATGAAGGAACAGCTATTAATCCAAATAAACAAAAAATCGTAAAGGAGAGTGTTAGAATGAGTTATCCTGACAGATTCGGAAATAATACTATGACACGACTTTCACCCCGAATGACCACTGATGATACGGTGGTCCAGGAAGGAATGTTTGACGCTGGATTTAGTAATCTCCGAATGAAAATTGCTAAGGCACTTGAGGGAAGGTTCAAGGTTACTAATGTCTATAAAGCCATGGGTGGAAAAGATAAATTCGATATAGTATCTGAAGACACTGATGATGGAACCAAAACATCAGTTGAATCAACTGGTAACGGTTGTAAGGTCGTATCACGCGGTATGGGTAAGATGAAGAGCCATTTCAATAACATATCACTATCAGCTGCTTTTGACAGAATCATATCATTGTTCGAACGACCTGAAGTTCTACTAGAAGGAGCATTACCTTGTTCATTCAGAACATTTATGGAGGCTGACGATGATTCCGACGATGACAGTGTGGATCTCAATTCATTCGGGTCTGATAATGACGGTTCTTCACCAAACAATCAGTATGATGAAGAAGAAGTTTCTCGTCTCAATGAATTAATCAGTGATGAAAACCATGCTGTTGGTCAATACTTCGAAGCGGCTAAGACTACCAATAATGAAGTACTTAGACGTTTATTCTCTGATATCGGTAATGAAGAACGTTTCCATACCGAACAGCTGTTGTATGCAAAATCAACAATAACTGGTGAGAAATATGAGCCCATGGATAAAGATGTTAAGAAAGAATATGAAGAACTTCTAGCGATGGGTATGGATGAAGAAGATGCTTTCAACACAGCTATTGATAAACAACATTTCAATGCTGAAGATGATGGTGATGACTCTGACATGGAAGAACTTGAGGTCGATACTAAGGCTCTAGGTGAATCATTCCAATACTACACTGGCTGTATTGAGTTATGTGAAATCATCACTGAATCAGATC
>JAFVPU010000056.1 GCA_017505165.1 Clostridia bacterium | reverse complement strand
TCTTCTTAGCATTGACCTTCTTCACAGCATCTGTGGAATCAATTCCGACAACTTCAGGTTTTGTTGTATTATCTAAATCCGGATTATAGATCTTGATATCTGTCTTTGCTTTGAGAGCAGGCTCTACGTTCTTGATTGTAATATTCTGAGATTTCTCGACCTTATCTATGATATCCATTGCAATGCCAGATGCTGTATTCATTGGCTCATCTTCTGGGTCAGGATCTGCAGGCGAATTATAACCAAGAGTGACTAATCTCTTAATGAGATTAATAAATTTCTGGATATTGACATTATTCCATTCAGCATCCGAGAAATTAACCTTGAAATAGTTCTTTCCGCCCAAGAAGATTACATCCATATCTCCAAATAATGATTTTAATTCAGAAGAATTATTTCTGATTAAATCATAAATAATAGAGATTGGGTTAAGATCTTCTTTATACATCCACATTCTTGTGGACTTATTGTGTCTCCAATCCAATACAGGAATGAAGATTGTTTTCTTTTTATATCTGGAGAATCTATTGTCAGAGATTAATCTCTTTAATAATTCTCTATACACTTTGAGATTGATCGTGGAATTCATCTTCTCTTGGTTTGCTACTACATTCTTGAAGTAAGATTCGTTGTAGTATGAAAGATCGAAGAATACGTTTCTCTCATTATATCTTGACACTTCCGTGTAAGCATATTTAATGAAAGGACAATCTGCTTTGACTTTCTTATAGATTGTGATAATTTGTTTATTGTTCTTGATTCTGTCCTGATATAATGCATCTTTTAATTTAGCATCATAATTTACATCCTCTAAGAAATAAACAATATTTTCATCAATGATTGCATTCTCATCTAACCATAACCAATCAATAGATGTAGATTCTGTTGCTGGTGTTGGAAGTGATACCACATCATTATTCCTGATTCTATCTAATGTAGTGGTAGCACCCTTAGTTTCGGCTCCAGTATTACCTCTTTCAATATCTCTTCTGATTTTGTTGAGTTTGTATACTGTAGCATTCTTGATCTTTCTTGTAATCTTCTTACCAAGATCTCCTATGTCTTCTAATGAAGGAATCTCTGTTTTCTTTTCTTCTTCATTCTCGAACAGAGTTTCGATTTCTGACACATATGAAACCTGTTCTTTTAATGAAGATTCTTTAAGATAAACAGCAGCATATTCTCTTGCATATCTGATAAGAGATTTATAATCGTTATATTTAACGATTCTATGGATTTCTCTATATCCATAAGTCTCATCAATATATCTGAATACTCTTTCCACTTCGTATTTGTCTCTGTATTTGCGATCATCCAATTCGCTGTCAACGATACCACATTTGTACATTGACAATGGATATACAATATTATCAGATACATTAGGATTGATTGTATGATATGCAAATACAAAGCAAATGAATGCTAAATACTCTTCATATAAATAATCAAATCTCTTTTCAAATGCGTTCTTTGATAATACCGTAAGATTCATATCATCTATATAACCGAAATCATCAGGATTTCTTGATACGATAATAGTGATAGGGATACTTCCAGGATACTTAAGGTTGCAATCCTTAAACACATCAGACAAATAATTTCTATCAATGAGCTTTGATACAATTGCTACATCTGTATCGTAACCCTGATAGATAATATTGTTCGAGTTTCCCAATCTCTTTTCTGTATAAGAGATAGAAGTATACATAGTTTCAAAACCATATTGAGACATATATCTCAATAATGATTTTGATTTAGGATACTTTGTATCAATAATATGACCGGCTGTCATAAACTTTACCCACTTATAATTTGCAGGTGTTCTGTTTGAGATAGTTCCGTCATATCTGATCATGTATGTGGTTTCTGTAACTATTATATCTTTATCATCTAATAATCTATCTGAATATGTGAATTTATACAATTCTTTCATATCCGTTACATCGACATCAAACAAACCTTTCATATTGTATTTGATAGTGTCGATGCCTGTCTGATCATCTCCCGATAAAGCAAATCTTGGAATTGTAAGAATTCCATCATTGTTGAGCATTACTAATAATGCACCTTTTTTATCAATGACAATTACAGAAGCAGATCTTCTGATTTCGAGTTTACCTTCGTGAATAGCTTCATCATCCACATCTGCCATATTTACAGTATTATTGAATTTCTTCACTATATCTTTGGAGAAATAGTAATCGAAATCTGTATCGTCTGTATAATCTTCAAGAATTGGTAATGATGATTCGTGATAAACGTTAGATGATTTCCAATATGGATAAAATCTGTTTTTCTCCCCAACATTTACTTCATCCTTCATATCAAATTCTTTAATTTTAGCAATGATATTTGTAGCTAATTCTTCTTCATATTCTTCTTCAACATGATTGAAGAATTTGATAGCCAATAATACATGCTCTTTGTCCGGCATTGGATATCTTCTTTGTGACGGAAGACCAAATGCTGAATCTGGTAATTCTTTACGCTCACTTGAAGAGAGCGTAGCTTCGAATATATAATTTTCATTTACAGGATCTTCAAAAGTTCCTTTGGACGAAATATATCTAAGAACGTTTTTCTCAAGATAATAAGACTCGAAATAATTTCTGTTAATTATATAAGG
>JAFVPU010000055.1 GCA_017505165.1 Clostridia bacterium | reverse complement strand
GACAATATATTCAAGATATCATTGCTGTTTATTTCAGCTTGTTCGGTTGAAATTACAACAAAATGCTTTTTCTGGTCGTCTGAATAATAAATTTCATTATTTTTTATTATGACATCATATTTGAGAGATAAAATTGATTTTATCAGATTGATTTTTTCTTCTATCGGACTGAGTTTAAAAGCAAGAAATTTTAGGTTAATTTCTTTTATGTTTTCTTTTTTTATTTGTGTTTTTTCTTGTTTTTTATTTATTAAATAATAAATAACATAAACAATTGCTGAACTAAAAATTATTGACAAAACAAAAGTCGCCCAAAGATTGCGGATATAAAAATTTATCCATGCGTAAAGAATTAAAAATATCGCACAAGATACTAATAGTTTGTCAAAAAAAGATGTTATTTTATATTTTTGCATACTTGATTATTGGTTTAAATAATAAATTTAAACAATAATTTCAATAATGAGCAAATTATGTTTGACAAATTTTATCGTTTTTTGTAAATTTATTACATAAAAACATTTAAGGGGAAAATATGTTTGAAAATTTTATAGAGAAAAAGTCAATCAATAGATGTTTGACACAAGAAGAATATTATGAAATTGTAGACTATATGTTGAAGAACAAAATTGATGTAGAAGTATCAAAAATGTTTCTTGCGCTCAACACTTTTGGAATGAACAAAAAAGAAGTTTTGTCTCTTGCGATTGCGATCAGAGACAGCGGAAAGGTGTTGAAATACAATCAAAACATTTTAGAGAAGCATTCCACCGGTGGTGTGGCTGACAGTACAAGTGTTGTATTGATTCCATTGCTAGCTTCTTTGGGATATAAAATCATCAAAACTACTGCAAGAAGTTTGGTGTTTACAAATGGTAGTGCTGACAGATTTGGTGCTATTCCAAATCTCAAAGTAAAGTTAACAAACAATGAAATAGAAAAAGCATTGGCAAAAACAAATGCTTGTATTTTGTCTCACAAGGGAGATATGTGTCCAGCAGATCAAATTTTGTTTGATGTGATTGAAAAACATGAATTACACAATGATATCAATCTTTTGGCGGCGTCTATCATTGCAAAGAAACTTGCAAGTGGAGCAAAATCTGTCTTGATTGATGTTAAATATGGAAGAAATGCGTTGGTCAAATCTTACCTCAAAGCATTGAAGATGGCAAAGATAATGAAATATGCTTTCAAACAATGCGGAGTTAAATCTACCATTTTAGTTACTTCAAGTTATCAACCAATCGGTGATAGTATTGGAAATTCACTTGAGATGCTTGATGCGATTGATGTGTTGCATGGAAAACGTTGCTTCTTGAGAGAAACTGCGATTGATTATGCAGTTGAAATGATGAAACTCGCAGGTGCAAAGATGGATAATTTTGATATGAGGCATCTTTTGGCTACATCATTGGATAATGGCAGAGCATGGGATAAGTTTGTTGATATAGTCAAGATACAAGGTGGAGATGTAACAGCAATCAAGAAAGATAGTTATTTCGCACCATATAATACATCTGTTATCAAAAGCAATTTTGATGGCTATGTAGAAAGTATAGATGTTATGTCAATTGGCGAAATAGTGAGAAAGTTGTGCAAAGTATCTCACGACAATAATATCGGTGTAACATTGAATGTCAAAGTTGGCGACAAAGTTAGCGTTGGTGATGAAGTTGCGACTTTCTATTACAAAAATAAAAAAGATTTTAAAGACTATAAGGATGTGATTGCGAATTGTATTCGCCTTACAGATGTTAAGGTTAACAAGAAGCCAATCATAAAGAAGGTTATTAGATAATGAAATTGACAGTAAATTCGTTGCTTGAAACAAAAAAATTAGCTGAGGATTTTGCCATGTCGCTGAGTGAAGGCGACATGGTTCTTTTGAATGGTGATTTAGGTGCGGGGAAGACGACGTTCACGCAATTTGTTTTTGCTTCACTTGGCGTGAAAGATGTCGTGAATAGTCCTACATTTGCTATACTGAAAACATATGAAGGCAAATTCACTATGCACCATTTCGACACTTATAGAATCACAACAGAAGAAGCAATTGAAGCGGGGTTTGATGAAGTAATTTCAAACAAGGAATCTGTCAAATTTATTGAGTGGAGCGAAAATATTAAACCACTTTTGCCAAAGAAATATATAGAAGTTAATATCAAAGTAATAGATGAAAATAAAAGGGAGTTTGAAATAACAAGATATGAATAATTTAATCATCAATACTGCCAATAAAACACTAGAAATCGCATTGATTAAAGACGGTAAAAGTTTTTCATATCTATCAGACTCAAATATCAAGCATAATGAGGCAATGATACCACAATTAGACAAAATTTTGCAGTCTCAAAACTTGGATATAAATGAAATTGATGAATTTGGGGTTGTTATTGGCCCTGGTTCATTCACAGGAATTCGTGTAGGGATAGCGACTATCAAGGCTTTTCGTGATGTGAATAAATGTAAGGCAAAAAGTATCAATAATTTGAAATATCTTTATTCGCTTGCAACAAAACAAAATCCAGACATTGAAGTCGTTGCAATTTTGGGTAGTGCTGATAGTTTCTTTGTGGCAAGAAAAGTTCTTGACAAACTATATATCTATGACAGAAATTTGACTCTTGACGAACTTAAATCTGTGTCAAATAACAAACAAATAGGAATGTTTGAACAATGCGAAGATGTAGATTGTTTTGTCGTTCGTCCTGATGCAGATGTTCTGTATCAATGCATGCTTGAATCAACTGATGAAAGTTTGACTCCTGTTTATTACCAATTAAGCCAAGCAGAGAGAGAAGAAATAAAGCATAGTACAATTTCAATTGATTGTGTGTCTTCAAACGACTTGGATACGATTGCAAAGATTGAAGAGAAAAGTCTTTCGTTTAATAAAATCTCAAAACAAGACTTTAACCATTTTATTGAAAGTGAAAATCACAAAATATTTGTAGCAAAGATCAATAATGTTGTAGTGGGTTTCATTTTGCTTGAAATCACTGATGAAATCAACATTTATACTGTTGCGGTTGACAAAAACTATCGCAATATTGGGCTTGCTACACAACTAGTTGAGAGGGCAAAAGAATTTGCAAAAGAAGTAGGAATTGACAAGTTGAGTTTGGAAGTCAGTGATAATAATTTGCGTGCTTACTTATTGTATGAAAAATTGGGTTTTGCTGTCAGAAGAATCAGAAAAAACTATTATGCAGACAAATCAAATGCAATTGAAATGGAACTCAAAGTTTAGTTATAGTCATCTGGTAGATCGTTCAATAGCAAAAGAGTATCGTTTTTATTAAGTATATTGAAATATTGTTTGGCATCTTCAATTGAGGTCGCAAACAATATTTTTTTATCGAAATTTGCTTGTTTTACTCCCTCAATTAAACTATCTTTATTGTGTTTTCCTACGATAACGATATAATCAAATTTTGAAATCATTCTTCCTAGTGTTTGATTGATTTGTTTTTCATGTTTTCCACCTTCTATTATGCCCGGTGTTACAACCATTTTTTTGTTAGGAAAATGCTCAAGTACTTCAAGTGAAGCTTTTGCACT
>JAFVPU010000054.1 GCA_017505165.1 Clostridia bacterium | reverse complement strand
TAACTTGGATAAAGAACATGTTACATCAGACAAGTTCACTCATTACTATATAATTGATACACCATTTGCTCAATTACATTTTGGAGATAGAGATGAATTTATTCGTCAAAAATTATCTCAAATGCATAATACATCATCAAATCAGTATATTGATATTTCGGAATTTTCTAACTCCGAAATATCATCTATACTGAACTTCACTATTCTATGTACAGTCAATGGTTTTATATGTAACGACTATAAAGTAGCAGTAGATGATAAGGGATTCAAATTTAAAGTAGGATGGACCTATTCATCAGATGTAGAATTTATCATATATAAACTAGACGAATGTTCAATTATCAGATCAAAGGTTAATGTATCAAATATTAAAAAATCATTTATACCTTATTCTGAATTGAATAATGTCATTACGAAAGAGAATGTTTTGAATAAGAAATGTATGATAAATATATTTGATGAATCATATTCAAAGACAATACCTTCTGTTCCTAACTTTGGAGAATTCAAACAACAAGGATTCTACATTAGTAATATACAAAAGAGAACATTAGATGATATCACAAGACATAATTCAAAAACAGTTGATGTTATAATATACACATTCAATTATCTACACGAAGTTCCTAACGTATATCCAGTCATCAATTATTACGATATGATGGATAGTAGAATCGTTAAGACAGAAGATAATGATAATGTGAAAGATGTATATAACCGAAACATTGTTTCTTCAGACACAAATAACAAAAACAAACTCGAAATAACAACTCCTCCTATTGTAATTGATAGATCAGTTAATGTATCATTTAAGACGATCTCATCATGTTTATCGTTAAAGCGAAATATGATGAATCTCGAAAGATCGATTCAACACATTGGTCAAGAATTAAATAAAGATAATATAACGATAGAATCATATCGATGGGATATCAAAAGACATTCTGATTTGACATATGAAACATTGTCTAGATTATATGTTGATTATTTAAAAGGAGCAACACTGACATCGTTAGTTCCTGATAAATTGATAAATAGATTTAGATCATTCATTGATTCAATCAAAGGAATAAGTGATATAACAGATGTAAATCAATTACAAAAATACGCTGTTGATGAATTATATGAAGATAACTACAAGATATTCGTCGATGAAATAACTAAACCATTTGAAGATGATAAGTTGAAGAATTTCAAAAACATTGATACTTTATCAAAGAACTATTTTGTTGATGAAAATAGTTCTAGATTCATCAGACCTGTATCTGAGTATAACTTTATTACTCTGAAATATAATAGAGCTGAAGAAGCTTGGTTATTTGATCTTCCAACAATAAAACATTTCAAAGGTATAGGAAACGCTTTCTATATAGATAATGAATTAAGAGGAGATGAAGTATTCAAGTTCTTTGTATTATACACAGATACTGAATCACCTTCAGAAACAAATGTTGATTCATTTAATGAAGAAACAATTCTTGATTTCGATCTGTTCTGTAATGAGATTGAAAAACACATTGGTTATATTCGTTACTGGTATGCTGAAAATGAATTGATGAAGTTGTCTAAGTTATTCTTCAATGAGTATGATTCAGAAACAACCGTTCAGATATTGTCGAAGATAATGAAAAAGAAATTATCATGTAATGACATACTAGATGTATATCCATCTGAAATGAACTATGAACCATCTAATGTTACGACAGATAATGTTGGAGCTGGAGAAGATGATATTCGTGCTCCATTTGCAATAAACTTCTTATTCTATACATTATCAATGTTAAATGGTAACGAAGATAAACTACAGACATATTTCATCAATCATCTGACAAAGAATAAGTTTAACAAACGATATTCTGATATTGATATATCATCTATATTAGTGAATGAAGTTAGTTATCCAATTGATTATTCAACAATATCTGAACCATCTGAAGCTTTATCATGTTTCGAATTCAATACTATTGATGATGGATTGATTAAATCATTCTACGGTATACCATATATATTCAATAATGATAATACTATAGCATCATATAATCATTATCCATATACATTCAACAGATATGATTTAACGCACAGACATTATCTGTTAATTGAGAATGATATTGATGAATCATATCATGTCATCAGTAATGTATCGGGTCAACATAAAATGTACCAAAATGCATGTGTTGTTCATGAATTAACGCTGTATCTATCATATGTTTATGACTATATAAACACACTTCAAACTGATTATACAAAAACATTTAACCAACATAATACAATTGATTCCGCAATAGAAACAATATCAAATCAGTTGAATAAATTATCGAAATACATCAATGACAACGAAGAAGATTTCTATTATGAAATACCAGAATCAATTCATAACGCAATATTCAAAAATCCATTATTGGGTAAATTGATGATGTTAGATAATGAATTTAAAAGAATATCAACATGTGAAAACACGTCGATATTTACGTTCATAAACAATATCATCAAGACATTGAAACGTGTGTATATTGAGACTGGATTTGATAACTATTCAAAAGACAGAATCAGAATGCTGTATATTCATCTGAAAGATATAAATAAACCAATGAACCTATATTTGTATAGACAATGGTTAATGGATATTGATATGGATGTATTAAAGAATCTCGATTCAATGATTGCTGAAAATGAAAACTATTCATTTGGTAAATCAGTCTTCACGGGTTTCTATAATATTCTAAGAAGATATATTGATAACATCATTAACGTTATCCCCAACATCAATAGAGAAATAGACAATCTATATGATGAACATATCTCACAGATACAAGAATATTGTTCAGAATACATCAATCACAACATATTTGATTTCTATACGATTGACAACATTCAATATGACAACAGTGTCCAATTCAATACTAAACCCCATATACTAATAGCCCATGTATCATCTGATAAACATTTCTTCGGAGATAATACCGATGTTGACATGATATTCCAACCCATTGTCGATGTTGTTAATTCATCATTCGTTATTACTGATATAATCCGAATATGCGAATATGTCATTATGAATGATGAACCAATCAGTTGTAATATGTCAGTTATTGATGATACTGGTAATGTTATATCAGATTTCGATTGTACTATATCATTCAAGAAGGTATGGAATAACTCAACTGAATTCAAGACAATGAATCAATTGGTTAATACAAGAAATCAGATGATTAATATCCAGAACGTTCACGAGACAACATCAATTGACAATGGATATATCGTGAGTGATAAAGTTTCTAATATAAACTATGAAATGTACATAGGAAACAAATTCTTTACACTTAAACATGATAGTGAAATGGTTCTTGACCCAACTACTATGTTACCTGGACCTGAAGATGTTATGTATATATCAAATCAATTGATAAATGATGTAACTGTTGAAGAATACACCAATACGATATCAAATGATATGTACTTTAAACCATCTCAAGTAATTCATATTCCAATTGAGAATAATAAGATAGAATCAATCGGAGGTAAGTATTTTAAAGGTCAAAGTATTTATGTAATAACCGATGACAAACAACATATCATTCCTTTAAAGATAACAGCTGTTGATGATTCCATTAATTCAGGATTCATTGAAGCAATTGTTGATAATAAGAAAGCTGAATGGTTCAAAGTTAATAAAAATGATGTTAATAAGTATTTGACAACGGATGTAACATGTACTGTTGTCGATGATAATATCAGAAACTTTATTGATGAATTCACAAATGGATCATATTCATATAACATTGATACATCAGTTATCAATATTGATAACTGTGAAAATGTTTATGGAGATATGTTTACATTACCGGGTGATCCAATGTTCGTTCAGAATAATTCATCATATGTTTATCGACGTATCTCATATATGTTCAATGACCTTCTCCCCAATAGATTCATTAATGAATTTGATAAAGATGTTAAGTTAGTTTATCTCGGGGATAGTTTCGTTAACGATCTATCAGATAAGATCACTGTAAAAATGTTAAATCATAATTTCTGTGAGTATACTGAATCAGAGATGTATCCAGTTCTTCGAACAGAACCAAATGATCATGAGATATGGGATAAAGAAATCGAAGAATTCAATAGACAAAAAATATATGCAGAAAACGAAATAAAAGGTTATGAAAATAGCATTACTAGATTGAATGTTAAGATGAGTCAGACGAACGATTATTATGAGAGAGAAATAATAAAAGCTGAAATAGATTCATTCAACATGAAGATTCAGAACCTGAAGTCATTCCAAACTAAGATGGATAATTGTATCAAACAATTGGAGAATCCAACAACATGGCATAATGTACATGCATATGAAGATGCTTTAATATACATCGATAATGGTAGAGCAAAGATCAGACCATCATTAATTCCAAACATCAGAAACCTTGTATTTACTAATACAATGAAAGTATTCATTTATGACTGGGAACATAAAACGTGGTTAGATCCTAAATCATATTCAGTGAATATCAACATGGTTGATGATATTAAGATCAATGAGTATGATGATTACAAAACTGAATCAGTTCTATATACAATCGATGTCAAACCAAATGAATCATTTGTTCCATCTCGTAAACTATTGATGTATTTATCTTATGAAGGATCAGATATGGAATCTATTCCAATGAATGATTTTGAATGTAAGATCAAGTTCAAACCATTATTGGATGTATCTAATAACTCAAACGACATCAATCCATATTCTGATATAAGAATAAGAAAACATCATGATTGTGTTGAAACATATGTATTTGAATCATTTAACACACCAGACACATTCTCAATCAATGAGTCATTTTATATTGTCAGACCCGATAGAGATAGTACGAATGAATACACTCCAACGATCAGATTATGTGATATAATATTATCAAACAATGGTGATGAATACAACTATGATGATTTCGATGTGTATATTAAGAATCCATTCAATGACGTAACAATCAACAGAACGTTCAAAGTTCAAAAGTATCAAGCAACAATAAATCAACCCATTGATTCATTCATTCCTGATATGAGAGTGAAATTGATATGTGTTCAAAACAATGATGTTTCCAAATATGATGGTAATATGTCATCAATTATGTTTGAAGGTATCACTACTGAGAGTGGTATAGATATAATAGATTCAACATTACCGGATTATTATTCGGGATCATTAGTATGTACAATCCTCCCCAGTACAGCATACAAAATGTGTGGAGGTTTAATAACAATCGATGTCTCAATCGAGGAACATGATCTGATGGATGAATATCATAAATGGATTAAGTTATACGGTAATATCAAATATTATGAGATTCCTGATGAATTCATTATTGTACCTAAGATAGATATAACAGGTAATACTATCATCACATTATCAAACACTTACAACAAATCATCGGATGCTATTGATTCTACAGATGTTCATAAATACTATCATGATACATCAAACAACACTAGACTCCCGATATCAGATGTCATTCGTAATAACAAGAACAACAGACTTATTGTCAATGAATCACTCAATCCTGATGTCAAATCAATTAAGTCAACATATGTGAATGTGTGTAGATATTCAGCACGTGATATTCCATCAAATGGATTTATTGATTTGACGGGTTATTTACCAACTCCACTAACACGAGACAGATATGAATTCTGGGTTAATGGTAGACAGATAACAAATACCAATGATCTTATCATACTTTCACCAACATCCGTTCAATTGTGTAATCTAAAATCATTGCACAATTTCGAGGTAATAGAATTGGTTGATGATGTGAATGAATCTGTTGTAACACCTGAACAACCAATCTATATTGGTATAGACGGATCAATGTTTACATCTTACAAAAAAGCATTATTCAATAATGCATCAATCATTAATCAGAATGTGGTTTTCTCATATAATGTTGGTCAACATAAATCTATTCATGATTACAATACGATTGACAATCCAAACAACATTGATATTGAACCCGATATACTGGAATCAATCACATTTGATGATGATAATGATTATAATAAACTCAGCGATATCCCAACAATCAATGGTGTATCATTATATCATTTGACTACTGAATCATTAGGTATTTCTGAGATTCCTGTTGATAAAGTACTCGATGAATTTGATAAAGTCTGGAAACGTGAGATGTTGACAAATCCATTAT
>JAFVPU010000053.1 GCA_017505165.1 Clostridia bacterium | reverse complement strand
TCCTTTCTATTATGCTGGAAGCAAAAATCAACATAATGTAGCTGTTTATATTGAAGATAGCTTTGAAGAATGTGATTTGCCAGAAGGATGGAATAGAATCTTGGCAGATAGATATATAACAAATATTGAATATGGTGTAACTAACCCAGACTTAGAACATGTTGTATCTGAAAATATTGAGTATGAGATAATTGATGGACAAGTATATGTGCACGAAAAATGTTCTTGCGGAGGAGATAAATATGCTATTGTTGAAAATGCAGTGATAGCTACTCCGTCAACAGCTCAAGCAGTATTAGATAGCAACATCAATGGAAAAATTGTTGTATTTGATGGTGAGTTTACTGAAGATTTACACTTCCGTCCTACACGTGCTTCTAATTCTATTATTATGGCTAATTATGGTTCAAATGCAGATAATAATATAGGACCTACAGAATACGAAAAACTTCCCAACACAGGATTCTATTATTATCAAAGAGAAATAAAAGATGTGAAATTTGTTTCTACAGAAGGAACAGTTTTGAAAGGCTTATTGAACTTTGATTCAAGATGGTATAATGAAACATCAATTGATCCAATGAGAACAGTTTCCTCTCCAGTAACAGGAACTCATACAAGCATACTTAAGCTTGAGAACCTTGAATTTAATGGATTGGAATTTGAAGGTGCTAAAGGTAGAATTTATATAAGATTTACATCAGATCAAGCAAAAGCAGACAATATAGTAGTAGACGGTTGTAAGTTTGTAACAGAAACAACAGCAGAAGGAACAACTTCAGAAGGAGCAACCTTATATATTTACAGACCAGATGTAGTTGGAGAAATTTCTAATATTGTATACAAGAACAATTATGTTGACGGACATAAAATGGGAATATATGTAACAAATGCAAATAATATTTCTGTTATAGGAAATACAGTTGAAAATACATTACACAACGCATTTGGAGTACAAAGTGCTAATGGATATATGTCTGGGGAAATAACTATTGAAGGAAATACAATTTCTCAAGACAGATCATTATCAGAGCATACAACTGATAGAGCTATAAGATTTGGCACTATAAATAATGCGACAGTTATTATAAGAAACAATACAATTACAAATTTTGTAAATAGTGTTGATGGTAAAAATGAAGTGATCAAGACTGGTAACTTTGATGGAAATTCTACACTTGTGTTTGAAAACAACAAATATTACACAGCAGAGGGAATTGAATATAATCTTACAATGCCAAAACTAGAAGGAGTAACATATTACATATGTGAACTTCCAGAAGAGGCAAAAACAAATCATATTCTTGAAGATGAATTGGAATATGAATACAAAGATGGTGTTTTATATTCACGCGAAGTATGTTCATGTGGTTATAAACATGAATTTACAACAGCAGAATACGCTGTTGTGAATGGTGTTAAAGCTGAGATTATTGAAGGTAAAGAAGAGTTTATTATCACAGGATTGGAAGATACAACAATCGAAAACTTGATTATTCCTGATGTGATTGCTGGACTTCCTGTAACAGAAATAGGTGTTGACGCTTTTGAATCAAATCAAAATCTTAAATCTTTAGTTATTGGAAATAGTATAAAAACAATCAAAGATTATGCGTTCTACAATTGTGACAATATTGAAACTATAACAATTGGTTCTGGGCTTGAAGTACTTGGAGAACAAGTATTTGCACATTCAACTGGTACAAAATATCTTACAATAGATCAAAATAACCAAACTTATTATTCTGAAAACAATGCACTTATTACCAAGGCGGACAAAGTTTTGGTTGTAGGTACTATTGCTGCAACAGATATACCTGAAGGTGTAACAAAGATTGGAGACAAAGCTTATTACGGAACTTTCAGAACTGAAAATTATTATACAATCACTATTCCTGCAAGTGTAACAGAAATTGGAATTTTGGCATTTAATAGATGTGCAGGTATTGAGAAATTGGTATTTGCAGAAGGTAGCAAGTTAACGAAGATTGGTACACAAGCATTCTTCAGAAACGGAGATACATCAGTTGATCCAATTTCAAAATTGACCGAACTTATTTTGCCTGAAACAGTAGTAGAGATTGGAAACAAAGCATTCTCAAACAATCAACTTTTGGCAAAAGTATCTATGCCAGGAGTGAAGGTTATTGGAGAAATGGCTTTTAGTTCATGTATTGCATTAAACGATTTAACATTATCCGATAGTTTGGAAGAGATCAAGGCCCAAGCATTTGTGAATTGTACTGGATTGAAACAAGATATAGTTTTACCTGAGACTTTGACCGTGCTTGGCAAAAAATCATTCTTCAATACAGGAATTACAAGTGTTCATATTCCTAGCGAAATAATTGCAATTGGAGATGATACTTTCTATGATTGTAAAAATTTGATAACTGTGTCTTTTGCCGAAGGTTGCAAGTTGCAAACAATTGGCAATAACGCATTCAGAGGATCTGGAATAGAAAGCTTTACTTGTCCTGAGACTTTGATGTCAATCGGGGAGTGTGCATTCTACAATTGTGCAAGTATGATCGAATTTTCAATTAATTCAAATTTGGAAACAATGGGCAATAGTGCCTTTGCTTATACAAAGATGGAAACTGTATATATTGAAGAAAATAATGTTTTGGAAGAAATTCCATATCAAGCTTTCCATTTTGCCACAAACTTAACTACAATAGACTTTACTCAATTGAAAGCATTGAAAACAATAGGCACACAAGCATTTACTAAGACGTTGCTTGAAGTGGTTATATTGCCAGAATCAATGGTAGAAATCGGCGACAAAGCGTTTGGTGCATGTGCAAGTTTGAAAGTAGTGATTCTTAATACCGGATTAGAAACAATAGGTAAAGGAGCATTTGGTTCAGAGATGCCTCAATCAAGCAGTTTGGTTGCTGTTTGGATTCCTGATACAGTTGGATATATCGGTAGCTATGTGGATGGAGAAAGTACTGACATGTTTGAATATCCATTCTGGAGAAATCCAAATATGACAATCTATACCAATGCAGATGTAGATGCAAAAATTGCTGAAGAAGCATGGCCTAGCAACTTTAATTTTGTATCAGGTAATTCTGCTTATCCTACAAAAGCACAAGTAATTGAATGTGAATACGAAGATTTTCTTGTATATCTTGAAGATGCAGGTATAGAAATTTAATTCGCTAATAAAAAATACTTTATCGGTTGATAAAGTATTTTTTTGTTTCAATATAAAAATTTGTATGTTAAGAACGAAGTGAGATATCATGTTCTTTCATAGTTTGAATCAATCTATTTGAAAATTTTTCAATATCACTAGATTCCAAAGTTTTATCTTTTGGAGTGATAACAAAGTTGATTGTATAACTGATTTTTCCTGGCAAACTTTCTTCGTTGATATAAATATCTTTGAGGGTATGTTCGAGATAATAACTTGCTCTGAAATTTGATAAGATTTTTTTCAATTTCACCGTATGCTAAATTCTTGTCAGCGACAAAGTTATAGTCAACACTTACAGGTTGGAATTTGCTGGTTGGAACGACTTTGAATTTTATTTTTGACAATTCAAGAAGTTTTTCAATATCTATTTCGAGTACTGCAAATTTTTTGCGTTTGTCTATATTTTTTGTAATAACAGGATGAAGAATTCCCATTTCTCCTACAAGAATTTCACCAGAAGAAATTGAACATGAATTGATAGGATGATAGATATTACTTTCAGTTTTACCTGAATATTCAACTTGAGAGTGAACGATATTCTTCACAATAAATTCTACCATTGATTTTAGATTGAAATATAATTCTTTTTCACTCTTTGTTTCGCTTCCAAGAACAATTGATAATTTCTTTTTCTCTACTGCCAGATTATTTTCATCAAGTGCATCAACAACATGTCCGATTTCAAAAATACCGATATTTGAGAATTTATTTTTATTTTCATCAGCAAATTTAATTATTGATGGGGCAAGGTGGCTTCTGATTCCAGATTGACCAGCATTGCTCGAATCCATAAGGTGAAGTATGCTTGTTTCTTCGATACCAACAGATTTATTGTAATCTGCCTGATTCCAAATATACGAATGAACTTCATTCAATCCGAACAAACTTGCCAAACTATATTTGATTTCGTATTCAAGAGTGTGTGTAGGAATTTGGTCAATCGAATTTAGTGGCATTTTCATGCTTGCGCTTGAAATGTTGTCATAACCATAAATTCTGAATATTTCTTCAACCAAATCTTCCTTGATTGAGATATCTTTTGTTCCGCGGAATGATGGAACATAAACTATAAGTTTTCCATTGTTGTAATCCAATACGTCAACTTTGAATCCGAGGCGAATGAGTGTTTCTAGAACAAAGTCAAGTTTGAGTTCGACACCACCACGACGAGACAAGAAATCAAGATCAATTTCAATAACGTGCTTTGGGTAATGAAAATTGTACACATCGCTAAGACTTGAAGTAACTTCAATTCTTGGTTCTGCTTGTCTCAACAAATAAACAAGACGTTCGATTGCAATTGGACATAATTCTGGATCAAGAGATTTTTCATATCTTTGGCTAGCATCAGTGATGAGACCAATTTTTCTGCTTGTTTTTCTGATTGCAACACAATCAAAACAAGCACTTTCAAGAAGAAGACTATCGGTGGAGTCGGAAATTCCAGATTTTAATCCACCTTTGATTCCTGCCACAGCCACGGGACTTCTGTTTTCATCACAAATCACCATTGACTCGGTCTCAATTGTGTGATTTTCACCTTCTAGTGTTTCCATTTCAATAGGTTTGTCTGTTTCTATTACAGTGATTCCTTTCACAATATTATTGTCAAAAGCATGCATTGGTTGACCGAGCTCAAGCATCAAATAGTTCGTCATATCAGCAAGAAGATTGATGTCTCTCATTCCGCAGTAGTTAAGTCTTAACTTTACGATAGCTGGAGAAGTTTTGTTGATGACATTTTTTACTGTTAATCCACAATAACGATAACAATTCTTTGTTTCAACTTTAATGTTTAGGGCTGGAAGATTGTTGTATTTGGTCAAATCTTCTTTTTCAATAGGTTTTAAATCTTTCTTAAAAATAGTTGCAAACTCTCTTGCGATTCCATAATGTCCCCAGAGATCAGGGCGGTTTGTGAGAGACTTGTTGTCAACTTCAATTATTGTATCGCGAATTGGTAATATTTCAGCAATATCTTTTCCAATAGGATAACTATCGTCAAGTTCAACAATGCCCGATTCATCAGACTCGATACCAAGTTCATGGCCGCCACAACACATACCAAAGCTGTCTACTCCGGCCAATTTGCAAGGTTTTATTTTCATTCCCGGAACACTTCCTCCACAGCGAGCGAAATATGTTTTCAAGCCAACTCTAACATTTGGTGCTCCACATACAACTTGTACAGGAGAACCGCTTCCGTCATTCACTGTCAAAATATGAAGATGATCACTGTTTGGATGTTTTTCGCAAGTTAAAATTTCCGCAACAACTACATTTTCAATTTCTGTTCCTTTTTCTTCAACACCTTCAATTTCAGCAGTGGAAAGACCAAAGCGACGAGTGAGTTCGCTTGTAGGAATTCCTTCAAGATCTACATATTCTTTTATCCAATTTAATGATATATACATTTTTGCCTCCTAAACGTCTAGCTTGAATTGCTTCAAGAGTTTTAAGTTTCCGCTGTTAAGATCTCTAATATCATTGAGACCTAGACTGATCATAACCATTCTGTCCAAACCTAGACCAAATGCACAACCAGAATATTTTTCTGGATCAATTCCTCCATTACGTAAAACTTGCGGATGAATCATACCACATGGGCAGAGCTCTATCCAACCACCTTGTTTGCAAGTAGGGCAACCTTTTCCATCACAGAACGGGCATCTTACGTCCATTTCAAAACTTGGTTCAGTGAACGGGAAGAATCCTGGGCGAAGTCTTACTTCAACTTCTTTTTTGAATATTTTACTGAGCATTTCTTTCATGAAATATATCAAGTTTCCAACAGAAACATCTTTGTCTACAATGACTCCTTCAAGTTGGAAGAAAGTATTTTCGTGTCCTGCATCAGTGTTTTCATTTCTAAAGCAACGACCAGGGAAGATTGCTCTGATTGGTGGATTATATTTCTTCAATATTCTGTTTTGACTTGCAGAAGTGTGAGTTTTCAATACTTGTCCGTTGTTAAGCCAGAAAGTATCTTGCATATCACGAGCAGGGTGATTTTCTGGAACGTTTACCGCAGTGAAGTTGTTATATTCTGTTTCAACTTCATTACCGTCTTCAACAACAAATCCCATAGAGATAAATACGTCTTCAATCTGTTTTTGAATTATTGTTCTTGGATGAAGACTTCCTATATTCTCATCAACAGGAAGAGTGATATCAATTTTTTCTGCTGAATTGATTTCGTTTTCGATTTCGGCTTTTTCAAGTTCAACTTCTTTTGCCAAAATAAGACTCTCAACTTCAGTTTTGAGATTGTTGAGCATTTGACCAAATTCTTTTTTCTGCTCGTTTGGAATTTCTTTCATGAAACGGAAAAGTTCGGTTACTTTACCGCTTTTTCCAAGCAACTCAACTTTCAAGTTTTGACAATCTTGAGTTGATGACGCTAAACTGATTTTTTCTTTTGCTGAATCGATAATTTCTTTAATTTTGTTTTGCATAATTTTCTCCTTAAAATAAAAAATTCGTCCTTACAAAATAGGACGATTGGATTATCGTGGTACCACCTATAATTCGCAAACTACGCACATTTCATTTGTGTATAAATCCACAAATATCAGCTTTTGCTTGTTTGCTCATTTATCCCACTGCGACATACGTCTTGTGGGAGCCCTGATTATAACAAGCACTCTTACTCTCTTGCAAAGTGTTGCAAGTTTCGCCTACGTTTGTTTGCCTCGTTTCATTTTTACGGTTTTGTCCGGCTTTTCTTAAGAGTCTAAGACTTTTACCGAAAAGCAACTCGAATGCTGAAATTCATTTATGATTTGAACTTGTTTGCCTTTCAGCCGGTGGACAAACTCTCTAATAAGAAAATCACAAACTACTGACACATTGTCAACGTTTTTATTAAGATTTGTTGTAATGATTCACAACTTGACAAGATAATAAAACAAAATCAAAAAATTGTCAAGCAAAAATCATTATTATTAAACCTCAGCAAACTTTTTATAGACAAAATAAAGAATAAAATAAGTGATATTTTGCTTTGATTAGACATAAAGTGTGAAAAATTGCAAATCCTTTTGTGTTATAGTGGGCACGAGAGGATTTTTTATGTGGAAATTGAAAAAAGTTGATAGTAATTATATTTTGAAGTATTTGGTTTTGTTTTTTGCTTGCGTGGTTTTGGGACAAGCTGAGATAAATAAATTGAGTCCGTTTTTGTTTGCATTGTTTTTTGCTGGAATTTATGTAGGATTAGACGAAAAGTTGCTTGGGGTTTTTGTTTTGAGTTCAGCTTTGCTGAAAAGATGTAGCCTTGAGAGCTTTTTCACAGCAATTACTGTTATTGCCGTTGGAATAATTCAAAAATATGTTTTCAGATTAACTAAACGAAAAATGCCCTTATGGTCGGTATTTTTGGGATATTTTATATCTCTTGTTACATATATCTATTACAACTATTTGCACACTTTTGATTTGTTTGTATATATATCGTTAGGCATGGTTTGTCTCTTTGTATTCATATCTGTATTGCATGTATTATGTCTTAGAAAAAACTGCTTCAAATTGACATTGGATGAGAGTATTTGTTTTTTGTTCTTCATAGCTCTTATTGGTTTAGGATTATCTAATATTGAGATATTCGGTTTTGAGATATATAGGTTGATATTATGCTTAACTATATTCTTACTTGTGTTTACGAATGGTAAAACCCTCGCATATTCGGTTGTAATAAGTTTTGCTCTGGGAGTTGGTGTTGGATTAAATTCATTGTCTGTGGTGGCGGAATTTATGATTTTGACACTATTTTGTGGGATTTTTGGGACAAATAGCAAAGCCAAAACAATATTGATAATGTTTTTGGGCGATATATTGATTCAATACTCGTTTTATAATCAAAATTGGCAGATTTATGTTCCTCTCGTACCAATGCTTGTAGCAAGTGTTATATTTTTGTTCGTTCCAAAGAAATGTTTGGATAATTTATGCAATTTGATATATGTAAAAAAGAGTGAGTTGTCTTCAAGAAGTCTGATAAACACGACAAGAAAAGCGATTCGTAAACGCATGAGTGAATTGAGCAATATTTTTCTTGAAATGAAACAAATTCATATGAAAATGCTCAAAAAAGATCTTACAAGACAAGAGTTGATTGCAATGCTGAAACGAGAAATATCTTCGACTTGCTGCAAAGATTGTCTAGAAAAATCAAGATGCAATCGATCTCTTGGAACAGATAATCTTTCAAACGTTGAGTGTATGATTGAAAAGGCGATAGAAAAAGGAAAATTAACTTTGCTTGACATACCATCAGGTCTAACCAATAGATGCATGAAAGTAAATGTTCTCATCAGTATGATAAACAGGCTGACAGATGAATACAAACAATACAAAAACATGGTATCGGATATAAATAATGTAAAAATATTGTTGGCGGATCAGATGGGTGCAGTGTCAAAACTCTTGCTTGATGTAGGGGCTGAAATTGATAACAATGTATCTTTTGATATTGCTCAAGAAAACAAGATTATTTCAAAATTATTATCTCAAAATATTGATTGTCAAGAAGTGCTTTTATACACCGAGAAAAAAGATGATTTGTCTGTGGAATTGGTGCTAAAAGATGGTGCAGACAAGCAGGATCTGATTGAAAGAATTGTATCTGAAAATCTCAAAACAAAAATGAAAGCAACAAAAATAACTCCAATAGGAGATAGCGATTTAAATTCAATAACCCTCAAAAAAGAATGTAAGTTCGATTGTGTGTTTGGATTGGCAAGTTGCAACAAATCAGGCAATATAGAATGCGGAGATTGTCATAGTATAATTAGGCTAGGACAAAGCAAGTTTTTGCTTGCACTTTGTGATGGAATGGGGAGTGGAAAATCAGCACACAAAATGAGTGCTATGACGCTTGGTTTGATTGAAAATTTTTATAAAGCAGGATTTGATAATGATGTTATTATGGAAAGTGTAAACAAACTTTTGGCCATCAATAGTCAAGAAGAATATTCGACTTTGGATATATGTTTGATAGATTTAGATTTGTCCAGTGCAGACTTCATCAAAGTTGGTGCCCCCTATGGAGTGATAAAAAAAGATGGAGAGGTTGAAATTGTTGATGGTGGTGCTTTGCCTATAGGGGCACTTGACAATATAACTCCAGCAACAAAAAAGATTGCTATTTCATCAAAAGATCTGATAATTTTGGCAACTGATGGAATAACAGATGCTTTCATAACTCAAGAAAATATGATTGACTTTGTTTCTCATTTGGCAAGCAATAATCCACAAAGTGTCGCCGAAACAATACTTAACGAGGCAATTCGTCTCAACAATATGAGTGCAAAAGACGATATGACAATTTTAGTTGCAAGAACATATTTAAAATACTGATAAAAATATTTATTGAGTATTTTATTTGACATTTTCTCTAAAATCAAGATATAATCTTGAATATAAGAACAAATTTTTCAAAAGATAATAGGGGAAGATGGATAAAAAGTTAAATAGGAGTAAAACATTTGTTTTATGTATTGCTATAATTATGGCAATCCTAACTTTTTTTATCGCATTTTTTGGTCTTCTCTATAAAGAACAAAATAACAAAACGAAAAGTGGAGAATCTATAGAAATATGGAGTGAATCTGATTTAAACAATTTTGCGGCAAGGGTTAATAGAGGAGAGGACTTGGCAGAGGCTTCAGTAGTGTTAAGAACAGACTTGGATTTCTCAACTACGTCATTTACTCAAATAGGCACAAAAGAATCCCCCTTTTTCTACGGACAATTTGATGGAGATAAACATAGAATAAAAAATTTAGATAAGGCATTATTTGCATATACAGACAGTTCATGGATATACAACATTATTCTTGATGGGTGTGCAAGCGAATCAGATTCTTTGTTGGTAGATGCTTCTAAAAATACGACTATTTTAAATATAATGGTTTATGATAGCAGTGTAACAGCCACTAATGATTATCATAAAGCTAATTATTTTGGCGTAGGGGCACTAGTTGGTGAAGCTATAGGTGGAATAATGATTTATAATTGTGGAGTAAATGCAAATATTAGTGCAGACAAGGTCGCCCAGATTCAAAATGTGGGAGGATTGGTCGGAAATGTTGTAGACAGTGCATATATTGATAGTTGCTATTTCAGAGGAGATATAACTTTTAGAACAATACACACAGTGTATTTTGGAGGTTTAGCGGGAGGAAAAGGAAATGTTTCTGCCGAAAAGAATTACGTCTATATTTCCGGTGGTAAAATTGAAGGATATTACTACGTAACCACTCAGAATTTCATTGATTCACCTTTCAGTATAGCATATTATCATGCTGCTCCATTTGTTTGTAATAAATTTGCAAAAGACATAGAAGGAAATGGAAATCGCATAGGAATACATGAAGATGTAGAATGTATATATTACGAAGGAAGTCATGTACCATACTTTGCGTCTGGTTTGACAAAAAATGAATTGAAATTAAAAGATCATTTAGGGACAGGAAGTGAAGATTTAATATGATAGAAAACACTTGCAGCAAACAAGTGTTTTTTGTTTGTATTATTTAAAATAATTTTGATACAAGGTTTTTTATGTTTACCTATTGATTTTATTTGGGGTTTATTGTATAATTATTAAGAATAAATAATAAATTGATGGCTTGGAGGCGATTATGGACGAAGTTTTAGGATTTATCAAGGAAAACCAGTTGATCAAACCGGGAGAAATTATTGGTGTGGCATGCTCTGGAGGTAGAGATAGTATATGCTTGCTACATTTTTTAAACTCGATCAAAAGTGAACTCGATTGTGAAGTTGTGGCTGTAAATGTGGACCACGGAATTCGTGTTCACAGTGCGTTGGATACTGAATTTGTGGCACAATTTTGTAAAGAACATGGAATAAGATTTTATAAGTTTAAAGCAGAGGCCTTGAAGGTTGCAAAAGAAGAAAAATTGACAATTGAACAAGCGGCAAGAAAGGTAAGATATGGAATGTTTGAAACTTTGATCAAGAAAGGTTTGGCGGATAAAATTGCTCTCGCTCACCATATGCAAGATCAGGTTGAAACTATATTATTGAATATTATCCGTGGTGCAGGACTCAGTGGTGCTCGTGGTATGGAACCGGTGAGAGACAAGATTTATATCAGACCATTGCTCAACACCCCAAGAGAAAAAATTATGTCATATCTTGATGAACATGGTCTTGAATATGTGGATGACGAAACAAATAAAGATAATACTTATTCGAGAAATTATATAAGGAATATAGTTTTGCCAGATTTGAGAAAACAATTCAAAGGTGTGGACAGATCAATTATTCATTTCTCTGAAATATGTAAGATTGATGATGCATATATAAATAGTCAGATTGATTTGGGAACAATGATTGATGGAAAAAATGAAGTCAAATTACCACTTGGATATTTCTATCAAGATAAAGCTATTGTGAATCGTATTTTGCGTCAAGTGTTCAGCAAATTTACGAAGCAAGATATTGAAAGAAAACATATAGAAATGGTTCATCATTTTGCTTTGGAAGCAAACAATGGTAGTGTAATCAATCTTCCTATGAAAATCAGTGTAATGAAAGAATATGACTATATAACCATTGGATATTTCAAGAAAAAAGAAATTGTAGGAAATTATCCGTTCAGAAGTGGAAAATTAAAAATAGTTGGATACGGAACAATTCGTTCAACTGCGAGCAAGGTGAAGACAGAGCCAAAGATACATCAGCATATAGTTGATGCAGACAGATTGCCAACAAATGCGGTATGGAGATTTAGAGAAGAAGGAGATGTCTTCTCGCCATTGGGTCTCGGTGGAAGCAAAAAACTCAAAGATTATTTCATTGACAAAAAGATTCCTCAAAGAATGAGAAATTCTATTCCTGTTATGGCAGATGGACACAAAATATTGGCTGTTGCTGACATTGAAATTGCTGACGAAATCAAAGTTACTGACGAAACAAGAGCATATTACAAAATAAATTATGAAAAAGATTATATTTAAAAAAAGACTCAATTTTGAGTCTTTTTTAATATTTAGTCCAGTGTGTATTTTTAAATAATTTTATACCATTTTCAACAATATTAACCTTTATTGATTCAGCAAGCATGATTTGATTGTCGATCACTGTTCTGATTTTTTCATCCGGATGAGCAGGAGTGATCACCAAATCTTCAATCCAATATTGTTCTGTCTTTTCGTCATAAATTTGAGTGCCTTTCTTGTATTTTTTCAAATATTTCTTTCGATCTATCTTATCTAAAATTGCTACATAATTAAGGTTAAAAAGGCCGTCTTGAATGTTTGACAGAGGACTCATTTGTTTTTTGTAATGATTTCCACCATTGGATATATTCAAATCAAAAATTGTGTCGCCTTTTGTCTTGAAATTTTTGCTATTTAGTCTCAAGTCTATACCTTCAAATTTGTTGCCATATTTCATCATGACAAATTTCTTTGTTAATCCATTTTTGACTTTCAAATTATTGTATATATCAAACAATTCTGCGCTCGCTCCAATCAAAACATTGTTGATTACTTTTTGGTCATTTACAATCAAATAGTCAATATTTTCAACCTTACGTTCCAATATTTGTTCGATCGCTTTGATCGGGTTGGAATTGATTTTCAAGAAACTTGCAAAATTATCATTTTTACTGGTTGGTATGATACCGAACTTGATTTTGTTCAAATCTTTGGCAGCGTTAATAAATTCATGGATAACAGAATCGTCTCCAATAACGACAAACTCTGTTTCGCCTTGACCGGTCAAAGATGAAGAAAATTCTCCAACTTCTTTTAGATTATGTGAAAAATATACCGCATATTCTTCATTCTTTAATTTCAAATATTTTACTATGCGTTTTGTGATTTTTTCGCCTTTGTGGCTTATGTTCTCTGGTGCTACGATTAAATTTAACATACTATTATTATAACCAATTATCAAAAAATTGCAAATGTTTTATTGTTTTAAAGTCTTGAAAGGGCAAAATAAGCAAAATATTTGACAAAAATAAGTTTTATTTATATAGTATTTATGTAAAAAACTAAAGTAGAGGAATATATGGAATTAATAATTTTAGGTAGCATATTTGCTGGAGTTTGGCTTATCACAACTTTGACGTTTGTTGTGATGTACAAAAAGAAATCAACGTCAAGTGCAAATATAGATGTCAAAGCCATTACGGACAGTCAAGACAAACAAAATGTTTTGTTGAATAATATGATAATGCAAGCCTTGAAGAATACTGAAGTGTCAACACAAAATACTATCAACAATCTCACCATGCTTCAAAAACAAGAATTTGAAAGCATTTCAAAGAGGGTTGATGAATTGACAACAAGAAACGAACAAAGAATAGAAAAATTGACTTTTGATGTAAATTTATCGCTCAATAATATGAGACAAGAAAATGACAAAGCAATAGAAAAGATGAGAGAAACAGTTGATGAAAAACTGAACAACTCACTTTCAAAGAGACTCAATGAAAGTTTCAGCAAAATTCAACAAAGTCTCGAAAGTGTCAATCTTGGAATCGGAGAGATGCGTTCACTTGCAAATGGTGTTGGTGATATAAAGAAGGTGTTGTCCAACGTTAAGGTTCGTGGCGGTTGGGGCGAAGTTATGCTCTCTAGTTTGCTTGAACAGATGTTGGCACCAAGTCAGTATATGTCTCAGGTTCAAATAAGGAAAAATAGCAAAGAAAGAGTAGACTTTGCAGTTGTTATGCCTGGTAAAGATGGACACGAAGTGTTGTTGCCGATTGATAGTAAATTTCCACTTGAAGACTATAATCGCTTGGTTGAGGCAAGTGAATCTTTGGATAAAGAGGTTGTTGAAAAAGCTCAAAAACAACTTCTCAAGAGGATTAAAGATGAAGCTAAATCAATAAAGGAAAAATATATAAGTGTGCCAACAACAACAGATTTTGCTGTTATGTTCTTGCCAATTGAGGGATTGTATGCCGAAGTTGTCAGAGATGTTGAACTTATGGACATATTGCAAAATCAATATAAAATTGTTGTATGTGGTCCGACAACCCTCACAGCCTTGCTCAATAGTTTACAATTAGGCTTCAAGACTTTATACATAGAAAAAAGAAGCAGTGAATTGTGGCAGATATTATCCACCTTCAAACAAGAATTTGAAAAATTCGTACAACTTTTGTTGAAGACTCAAAATAAGCTTGGAGAAGCGAATACAACTATTGAACTTGCAACTAAATCAAGTAAGAAGATTGCCAAAAAACTTGGAGACGTATCACAAGTGGTTGGAATCGAATATAATGATGAAATAGAAGGTGATGATGATTCTGACAAAGAAGGATTGCCAAATATAGAATAATATTATAAAATTCGACATAATTACACATAATACGCATATGAAAAGATTGTTTTCTGTTTTGCTGTTGTGTGTAATTTTTGTTTTGTGTCCTCATCCTCAAAACATTGTTTATGCTTCAAACAATGAAACTATTGAGTTTGTATTCGAAAACAAAATTTTTGAATATAATTTGTCTGAAAATTTAAAGCATAGTGAGATTTTTGATATAAACTATGAAATCAACAAATATGATAGATACGATTCGTATGAAAAAAGAAAAGAATTGTTGAAAAAGATGAAATGTGCGGGTTTTGAAAATAGTATAATAGCAAAATATCTATTTCCAAATATTGATAAGGTAATGTCAAAAATGAAAAATTCTATCAACATTTCTGCACAAAATGCCAAATGTATCATAGATTCGTCTACGCAAAAAGTTTTTCACATAAAACCAGAGGTTGTGGGAAGAAAAATTGATGAAAATAAGATGTATTCAGAAGTTTTGGATAAATATTTCAATATGTCATCTGTTATAAATGTAGATGTTCCTGTTGAATATATAAAACCAGCAATAAGTGAAGATTTTTACAAAAAATTCACGAACTTGAGGGCAGATTTTTCTACAAATATATCTTCTTCGAGCGCGGATAGAAAACATAACATAAAAAACGCTTTGCAAGCACTAAACAAAATTGAGATTTTGCCTAATCAGACATTTTCATTCAATCAAGTTGTTGGAAGACGTACCGAAAAAAATGGATACAGAAAAGCAAAAATTATTGTAAATGAGGAGTTTGTTGAAGGAATTGGTGGAGGAGTGTGTCAAGTGTCAACGACTTTATACAATGCTGTTTTGATGGCAGGATTGGATATTGTTGAAGCTAACAAGCATAGTAAACAAGTATCATATATAACTCCTGGTTTTGATGCAATGGTGAATTTTGGGAGTAGTGATTTAAAATTCAAAAATAACACTGCTGAAAAAACTCATAAAATAACTTCAAGTGATGTTAAATATGCAATATTAAAATTAATAAAAGAACATACAAACATAACAATAAATGCAATTGAAAGAGGAATATTAATAATTCCTAATGTAATTAAACTTTTTTGATTATTTTTCATAATTTCTCCTTAATTATTAAAAACTAAAAAACTCTCATTAAATTAGAGAGTATAGATAAAATATTTTTAAAATAAACTATTTGTTTTGTGGTGAATCTTGAATAATGCTTACTCTTGTTTTATCACCCATAAATTTAGTATATCTTACAATGCCATTAGTTAAAGCAAACAAAGTATGATCTTTGCCTTGTCCAACATTCAAATGTGGATAAATACGATTACCTCTTTGACGATAAATA
>JAFVPU010000052.1 GCA_017505165.1 Clostridia bacterium | reverse complement strand
GCTGAAGAGAAAATTTATAATGAGGTAATGCAGGCTGCTGTAGATGATATTGTTGAAAAGTTGATGGAGCATGTTTATCCCATGTATGTTGTTAGTGCTTCAAATGGGAAAGTGTATATAAATATGCCGGAAGAACGCTCCCGGGGAAAAATGACAAAAGGATTAACTTTTGAAATTCTTCAAATGGGAGAGGAGATTATTGATCCCGACACAGGTGAATCTCTGGGAGCAGAAGAAGAACGGATTATGGTAGTAGCTTTGCAGACAATTCGTCCCAAAATGGCTATTGCAATACCTGTTTCAGGGAATGAAAATTTTGCAATTTTAGCTCAAGGTATGAAAAAATACCGTGCGAATTTAAAACTTGCAAAAACTGCAAAAGACCGAAAAAAAATTAAGCCGCCATTTCAAGCCAGACAATTGGCAGGCAATACAGCAGGAACAACTGCAGACCCCACCATCCCTGTTTCAAATTCAACGTCATCTGATATAGGCAACCGCTTTAAACGTTAAATTATTTGTATGAATATGCCGCTGAGTTCTTGGCGGCATACTTTTTTAAGGAGTTATAAAATGGCAGATAATAAAGAGGAAAAAGCTTCTTTTGTTGAGGTTATTGGGGCAATTGCAGGAATGGTTGCATCCGTAGTAAATCCTATAATTAAGAATACCCCTACACCGCAAGAACCGCCTGCCATAGAAATACCAGCAGAATCTTCTAATCAAGATTTTGAGGATTTAATTGATAAAGTAGCAGATATCGCAGAAGTAATTTCAGATGCAAACAAGAAAAAGGATGACGACGAGCAAACCGCAGAAGATATTGATGCTATGAATGCTATGATCGACCGAACTCCAACAAATGATATTGACCGTGATAATAATCCTGATGGCAAGTCAGATGATGTTAAAAATGAAAACGAGTCCGGAGACGACAAGCAAAGCGCTGAAGAAATCTATATTGACCGTGATAATCAGAATGATGATGAACATAGTATTGAAAATTCAATATATTATCACCGCGATGATGATAAAGATATTGACAATATAGAGTTGGATAATGAAGGTGAAAATAAATATGCCGAAGGTAATGGTACAGGAGCAGAATGGACCGCAGAAGGAACTGCAAGAATAAATGGTTATGTGGACGCTTATTATAAAGCAGAACAGATAAAATCTGAAAGTGAAAAAGACGCCAAAACTTCTGAAGGAAGTGGTTCTCTGGAAAATTTGTCATACCAAAGCGAACAAAGCGGCAACCACAGCGATGGACGTGAAATGGATGATGTGACGCGTCAGCAAATAGAAGACAAAGAGCGAGAGGTTGAGGAATTTTTGGCAAGACAAGAGGAAAAAGCAGCCGAAAGAGAAGCAGAACTAGATGCTGAAAATAGAGAAAAAGTCGATGAAGATGGTGACCGTATTGACGAGTTCGGCAATAAAATTGATGAAAATGGAAACCGTATCGATGAAGATGGTGACCGCATTGACGAGTTCGGCAATAAAATTGATGAAAATGGAAACCGTATCGATGACGACGGCGACAAGATCGACGAGGATGGCGATAAGATTGATGACGACGGTGACAAGATCGATGAAGATGGCGATAAGATAGATGACGACGGCGATAAGATAGATGACGACGGTGACAAGATCGATGAGGATGGCGACAAGATAGATGACGACGGCGACAAGATCGATGAAGACGGTGACAAGATCGATGAAGACGGTGACAAAATCGATGAAGACGGTGACAAGATAGATGAGGATGGCGATAAGATAGATGACGACGGCGATAAGATAGATGACGACGGTGACAAGATCGATGAAGATGGCGATAAGATAGATGACGACGGCGACAAGATCGATGACGACGGTGACAAAATCGATGAGGATGGCGACAAGATAGATGACGACGGCGATAAGATAGATGACGACGGCGACAAGATCGATGACGACGGCGACAAGATCGATGACGACGGCGACAAGATAGATGAGGATGGCGACAAGATAGATGACGACGGCGACAAGATCGACGAGAACGGTGACAAGATCGATGAAGACGGTGACAAGATCGATGAAGACGGTGACAAAATCGATGAAGACGGTGACAAGATAGATGAGGATGGCGATAAGATAGATGACGACGGCGACAAGAT
>JAFVPU010000051.1 GCA_017505165.1 Clostridia bacterium | reverse complement strand
TATTTATTGTAGTTCATAGATGCTGCTCTCTTTATATTGATAGGGTTTGTTTTTATACCCTGAAAGAAGCAGCTATAAGAGATGTCATTAAAGGCTTCCCTTTTAATTATTTCTTTGAATCCTTTTCGTCTGAGTTTCTTTTTGAATGCTTTCTTCATCTTCTTATTCATATAAGTCCCTCCTTAATACATTCCAAACGACATTGTTCTTTAATCAGTTCACCTATCTTATTAGAGAATGCTTTGGATGTATTTCTGATAGGATCCCGTACTTTAAGAACATCTCTTCCTGCACGTCTGATATTCATTGGGTTTATCTTGATCTGTCCCTCTTTGATCACGAGAGACAAGATCTCAGCATATAAGTATGTATATGTTGAGATCCTCACATTACGAGTGAAATTCCAACCCCAATTATTGAAGTCATAACGAAACTTCATATATCGCTTTTGCATTTTCTTCTTTTGTCTTTTATTCATTATTTGGGACCTCCGATGTAGTCTTCGAATTTCTCTAACGAAATCAACTCGTCTATTCCATCAATTACATGTTCAGCTAAAGTGGTACCACTATCATCTTTACTGCGGAGACATTTCTGTCCATGACCAACCAATTCTATTATTTTTTCAAGACCCTTTCTATATTCTTTCAATATTTCGGAAATTTCTGGATTCGTTGAATCTATACCTATTTCCAAAGTTAATGACTCACGAATACCACTGATTGTCACATTCATTATCCTCGTATCACACGTTGAATCTTCAATGATCATCTTCAATCCATTCGTTATTGGTTCCATTGTCCATTTATACATGTGACCTGACTGAGGATCTCTGAAAACGAAACCTCTGATGAAGTGTGATTCATTCATTTCAGCGGGTTTGAATTTATCGAAAATCTCGTGATTGAGTTTAACGATTTCTCTTGAACAACTATGGAGTGTATACTGATACACTATTCCATTTATATAGGAATTTAAAACATACTTCTCGTCCATACATCTCATCCTTCATCAGGCTCAATATCAACCTTTTGTTCATTTGGAATATTTCGTTCCTCAATGAATTTATAATATTTAACAACGGCCTGATCCGCACTTTTTGCACGACAATAGAACTTACCCTCAGACTCATCCATGAATGAATCACACTCGGATCCATGTTTATTAACGAAATCAATTTCATCATCGAAATCCAAAACGGATGCATACACATTATCACGTTTACTGGTAAGAAGACGCAGTCTTTTTATGATTTCATAATTTTCAGCAAATCTGATAAGATATACTGACTCTTCCGGTAAATTTGAAACATATGAATCATCGTATTCTTCATATTGAAAGATTTCGAAACTGCTGGGTTTGAGGTCTTCTCTTTTACATATGGCATCTCTCAATCTTTCAAGTTTACTTTTATCGGTAGAGACAGCTTCAGGGGTTTCACAGTAATGTCTCAACAAGACATAGTAGTGAACGTCAGGCTCATCAAGATCATCAATGAAATTTACTTCAATCTCATTTATAAGCTTTTCAAGATGCTCTTTCAGACCAGGTTCTATGGCACGGAGATCTTTGTCGTATTCATTGATGACTTTCTCCAATTCCTCATCCATATCTGTCAGTGCTATGACCGATGTAATTTTGATATTATCCTTTTGGAATATATTCCAAAATGTGATTGCGTATATCTCTTCATCAGGTGTTGATATATCATATATCATTGGTGAGTGATCAATTTTATCATGCGTGTGAAACATTTTAAATGTTACCACACCAGGTGAATTAGTGATATTTCTCACAAGAGAAACTCTATATTTGTTATCACCAAGATCAAAGTAGAATGATAATCTTGGGTCACAAAGTACAGAGGCACCATCATTTGATAAATTACAGAAGTGATTTACATTACATTCACCAACTGCATTCAGAAGATAGCCTAACTGTTTCAGGTGAATTGGACCATTCACCATGAATTCATCTCTCAATTTTACATACATTTTTATTTCTCCTCCTGTCGTAAAGATTGTGCGATCGATAAGATATGGGCTTCGAATGTACCAGGTTTATGACCTGTAAAAGTACCCTTATCATATTTCTTATACATCTTATCGAGTAAATCGTGATATTTATCCCATGCCACAGCAGCTTCATACTTCACATCAACATCGGGATCACCACATGCATATGATATATTCGGTACAAGTAATTTGCACTGCCATGGACGATGATCCCAGTCGAGTGTACAACCATGTCCAGTAAGGTTGGTACATACTTCACCATACGATGGATCAACGATGTCTCCACCAACATGTCTTGGTCTTAAGAAGAATCCCTTTCTATTAACCCCATTGAAGTTCACATACCAATCAATTGATACCTGTGGTATTGTTGATACCGGTTTAAATAATGATTCCAAAAATTCCTCAGTAATCTCATGACCGAAATCATTAGGATGATAAGCACCAGCATAGCTTTTACAACATGCACCACCACAATCAGTACATATTGGTGATTCGTTATTTTCGATTGAAATACACATATCAAATCTCTCCTTGTCTATTTGATTTAATTAGTTTTTCTTGTTTAAAATCTTGAATATGTCAAGCTTATCAGGTAAAACACCATAATCTTTAGCCGACATGTTTTCATAAACGTCGATTTGTTTAAACAACTTCCTCACATTGTCGCTGTAGCATACATTTTGGACATCTTGGTCTTTGAATATCTTGATGCTTACGTTAGTACCAAATATACCTCTATCGAGGACATATTTGATTCCTTTGTAATAGTCCTTTCCCAATACCGCGACATATATTGGATTATCCAAAGGATAATTATAATACAATCCGATCACATCGAATATACCTTCGGCTATTACCACATTTATCGGTTGATAAATATCAAATGGTGTTTTGATTGTATATATACCCATAGGATTAATCATCACACCTGGTCGATATTTCATCCATCTCATTTGTGAATCATCACGATATCTACCAGTGATATTACCGTTGGACAGCTTAAACCAATATCGGTCCTTCAAACATCTCTTATCACCCTTCAGATATTCATCAACATATTTACTTGGATTACCAATATACTGAAAACATTTCAGTTCATCAAGGGTGGGATGATGTCCCACTCTATCATTTATATACTGACAAATACCTCCAACATCATCTGTTTCTCCAACAGTAATCATACTATTAGAATCGGATAATTTGGATTGTTCAACTTTTCGTTGAAGCTTCATCCGTGGTAATCTGATATCTCTCACACCCAACAACTCTAATAGTTTCGAATTCATAACACCTCTAGCATTACATTTAAAACAATTATAGAGTATTGGTGAATCATCCCTGACATCAATTTTCACATACAGATGTTTACCTTTATCAAATATACAGAATGGACAATTACAACGGTATTGACCACTGCCACTTGTTTTGGTAAACAATCCAGTTGCGATAAGTCGTTCTTTGTAACTGTTATCCATCTTATCTCCCCCTTTCCAATTAAAAAATAATAAGGATTTTCAGTCGCGAGAACTTAGTATCATTCTCTTTCTGTTGTATCTGTTTCTTCTTCTTTTCTCCTCTCTTTCTATTATATTATATAATATATTACTTTCTATCAATTCCCATCTATTATATTATATATATATAGAAAAATAGAAATTCTAGAAATAGAGAATAGAGAGTGTTACCATAATAGATAACACTCCCATACATACTAACCAATCTTAAACATGAGATCCTTAAATGAATCTTCAGAGTGTTCAAATACTTTCTTTGGTCTACCTATAGTATCATCTCTCTCATGTTTAAGGTCATATTCGAATGAAGGACATTCAAATACTGCCATAAACGTCTTTTTCGATATATCTTCTCCTGTACCACCCTTACCAGGTTTGGCACATGGTCTGTAATGGGTTTTTGTTGCTACAGCTCCAGGAGGTAAATCCCTCTCAGCCTCACTATAAATAAACCTGCATTTTCGGTTTGTGCAGATAGGACATAGATCCGATCCGGGTACATTCGGATACAATGCTCTAAAGTCTTCATATCTCATACTATACTCCTTTCGACGAATAAAAACTTGTCAACGAAATTGATTGTAGAACCAGCTGTAATGCTGGTTCTATTCAATCTAATAATATATATATGAAATTTTAAAATTATTGGAACTCACTCAAGATTTTCTCTCTGTGTCTCTTAGCGTTCTCTGATATGTGTTCGGATAATATATTGACAAATTTATTTATCTGATCACTTATCTCATTATTCTCATCATCAAAAGATGATTCAAATACAATATAACCAATATTACAACTACTCGATTCATCGAATTCACTAAATGATGTTACCGCATAATATTGATGTGTCAAGTGTGTGGGAAATGAGTTCTTCATGAACATTGAATTCGCAGAACCAAAACCAACTTTAAAAGAATTGGGACTGTAATGAGTGATTGAATCGATTTCAAGTATGGGGTATGTTTCATTATAGATCTTAACATATAAAGGTATTATGATTTCCGAGTCATCTCTCTGGTTAATGATTCTCTTAATTAAATCTTTATCGGTGATATCAAACATTTTTATTCTCCTCCGTATATATATGATTCATTTGATCACAGATTCATACTTCACTATTCTGTGATAAGTATGAAGTTGTTAATATGAAAGGAGAGATGTATATGTTGGTCCTTGGTGATAGCACTGAAGTTAAACCCGTGTATGATTCTGATTTACAAGAACTAAGTAGAGAACTACTGAAGTTCGTAGAGACATACACAACCAATGTCAATGTTGATGATATTAATGTTGCAAATACATTAGAGAAGATTAAAGATATAGGAAACCGATTGAAGAATAGAGAATACTATTTATTCTTCGATGATTTAAACATAATATCTTTCGATGAGAAGCCTACTGATATACCGTTTGATCTAGATGATCCTGGTTATCCATTTTAGTAATTATATCATTAAACAACTCCCATGCGGGAGTTGTTTTTTATTGTATTCATTTAAAACTGGACATGATAATAAATCCGTTGAAAGGAGGAATGATCGACATGGATAATGAAGCAATGCTTGCTAAAGTTGGTGAATTGATGAGTAAGATTGATCAGAATCAGCAGCTTCAGGATCTGGCTGAGAAGTCAGGTTTAGAAGTTAAGAATTCGATTAAGCTCACACCTGAATCCGCAGAGAATGTGGCTATATCAGTTATATCATTACTATTGGCAAAGAATGATAATGATCCACGATACAATCGATTAGTGAGTGCAGGGATGCAAAAGCGTTCACTTAAAACGGAGATAATCAATTCGTATAAAAATCAAGCAAAACAGCTTATTACTCAATATAAAAATAACAATCAAAATAATATCACCAATAGTGATATATAAAAGCTTTAACTAACTCATTTGTAAATTTACAATTATATCGGTATTAGGGGGCTCTTACCTTTATTTTTTGTAAAAATAAAAGTTTGAAAGGAAATTTAAACTATGAAACTATCAGATGTAATGCTGGATATGGCAACTGGTGATGTTACACCTCATGACGCATATATCCAGGAAGCCGTTGGTAAAATCAATGTAAGTAACGCGACATTTAATGTTGCTCAGAAAATTGCAGAACTTCCTGAGTACGGTGATTTCAGCATCATCCAGGAAGCTGCTGATGCTGGTCTTCCAACAGATGGTGAGGGTGCTAATGAACTCGGTTGCTCAGCTGTTAAGGAAGAGCTTAAGGCATTTTATGATCTCCTCACAAATGTTACAGCTAAGATTGAGCAGAACCTCAAGAAGTCTGTTCAGCTTGCTACATCAATCGGTAAGAAGTTCGGAATATCCGCTAGTGATAACTTCGAGAGCTATGTAAAGGCTCTTGCTACAAAGATCGCTGAGAGTGGTGAGAAGGGTAAGTATACACTCCCTGATAGAACATTCATCAAGAGCAAGTATGCTATCAAGATGGCTAACGCTTATGAAGAAGGTATCAAGAAGCTCTTTGCTGCTTACGGTATGGGTGAGGGTAGTGTTGGTTCTCTCAAGGAACTCGACAAGAAGCTCACATGTGGTGGTAAGCTTATTAAGTTCGAAAAGATAACTTCAAAGGACAGCCACTATACAGACACTGTTAAGGCTTCTGATATTGCTGATGTTCTTGTATCACTTTATAAGATTTATACACTTTCTAAGGAGCTTCACGCTGCTGCTAAGAGCAACAAGAAGACAGCTATGTCTACTATCGATTCTCTCATGAACGCTGATTGTGGCGGTAAGAAGATCACAAGAGTTTGTGAGTCTATCAATGAGGACATCAAGAAGTGGACATCCAACCTCACAACAATCACAGACAGTATTTCAACTGGTCTCGGTGATTCATTCTATTCACTTACTGAGAGTATTGGTAAGAACTAATTAAAGGAGGTTTGATCATATGAGAGCAGTAGATTTTATTCTCGAACAGGCTATCAATACAACTTCCGTTTATGATATTGAGATGGAACAGCTTATCGCTGAGATGGAGGTATATTCTGCAATCATCGGTGAATGTGAAAAACAGTCAATGATTCTCGAGTATGCTACTGATGCAAGTGTGTTCCTTGAGGCTGATGATGGTACAGCTGATGATGGTGGAGCTGACGAAAGTGATCCCGGTGAAAAGAAGAAGAGAAGCTTCTTCAAGAAGAAGGAAAAGAATGGTGAAAAGACTGATGAGGCTAAGAAAAAGTGGTATGTGGCTGCGAAGGAAGCACTCATCAAGGTTGGTCATTTCATCATGGGTATATTCAAGAGAACACCTTATGACAAGCTGATCAAGATTGTTGAGAACGCTCCTGATGGAACAACATGGGAAATACCTGATTTTGTATTCGATCTCAATACATCACTCAAAGAATGTATACAGGATTATGCGGATCTTTCAGCTATTCTTTCCGATCACTTCGTCGGTTTTTCAAATACGAGAGCAGACAACATGTCGGCTATCGATACCATTGTTGATAAAATCAAAACCAGAGATGCAGATTTGAAGGCAGGAAGTGATAGTCAGAAGTATGCAAGTCACAGTAGTGCTGATGTGCTTACATTACTCAAAGGGCTCAAAGATATTTGGGAATCTGATAAAGTAAAGAAACTTAAGGGAGCACTCCGTGATCTCGAGGTAAGTAAGAAGGATCTGAAATCTGTAACTAAGGATGAATATAAGAAATTCAATCAGGCTACAAAAAGTCTCTATCAGCAGTTCAATGTGATAAATGATAGAACCTTGTATATAGTGAATCCTATCGTTAAGGCACAGAAACCCAAGAAGGCTAAGAAAAACGATGACTCATCTAACGGTGGTGATGAATAATGAATTCATTTCAGGAATCATACTATCTGTCAGATAATGAAGGATATGACGACGATTTCTACAGCGAAATGACCTTGGCTGAGTTTGGTAGTGCGGCAACAACGGCCTGGAATGTACTTATTCGTGTACTACGCTATTATGGTTTGGACGAAAGGATAACATCTTGGTCAGCTAAGAAAACCAAGAATAATCTTGGTAGATTAATCCAGAAAGCATTTAATATAATAAAAGATGATCACGACGATATGGTGGATAATATTAAGGAACTACGTAAAGTAATCAACAGTATCAATCGCGAATGTAAACGTACTGGTGCTAAGAAACGAAGTTATGTATTCACTGATAAAGAACTTAAAGCTATATCTGATTTACGTGAATCGTGTGTCGAAATATCTGTCTTCATCCGCAATAAGCATGTTATGAAACAAGATCATGCACGTTTCGCTGATAGAACCAAAGACTTCATTGAATGCTGTATAAAATGTCTTGAAATCGTTAAGGACAAACCTAACGAATAATACCAAGGATTGATAGCTAATGTTACTATCAAACAATGATTTCAAAATCCCACATACATCAAAGTGTGTGATACATACAACTGGAGAGATATGTAATGGGGACATCATCTCCATTACTTCTCCAGTATTTACATCAACAAACTTCAAATCGGGTGCAATCAATATGAGTGAACGATTTAATGTCAGAATCGTGATGAATGAAAGTTCAACAATCATAAATGATAAACCAGATGGTGAGTTCACTGCTACATTAGTATGCGATGACAATGATGTATTCAATATGTATGTAAGAATATAACAACGAAAGGATGTGTTCCAGTTGATGACATCTGATGAAAAAACTCTCGTTCCCTCATTGATAAACTATATCAATTCGGATTTGTTCACACTGGACAATATATCGTCCTCTACAGTATTATCAACAATCGATAATACTCCTCTGAAGAATAAAGCCCAATCATGGGAAGTTGTAATCAATTATCTACCTTTGAAATTCTATAGATTGATTGAGTCATATCCTGATATCTATACTATTGAGAAATTCGATAAACGATACATGAGGAACCCAAAGTTATGTGCATATGAAAAATATGACACAACTAATATGTGGCGACCTTTAATGATTCTTAATCGTTGTCCTAACATAACAGATTTCGATTTTGAGTACATTAAGTATTACAACATAACTAAGTTTTCAGAGATACTATCACTTTTGATTGCGAGGGTTCAGTATAATGGATAATAGTTATTCAAATATGCATCCGAACAAATCGAATGTGAACAATTTCAATGAGGGTATAACAAATCGAGATATTCATACTCCGGGAATGACATATCAACATGGTGTGAGTTATGAGGAACATGCTCATGGATATGATATATCATTAGCATGTCAAAGCGGTACTGACATTGCTCATACAATTGGTAATGTAACTGCTATAGTGCTCCAATTCATACTTGATCAATTCCCGAGTAATACTTTTGCAACAGCGATGCCATCTACTAAGATTGCTCATCGACAATTGCGACATACGCCAAAACAAATAAGGACACAACCATATCCAATATGTGTTGTTAATCCGAGAATATCATTGTCTGGGTTAGATAATAGACTCGCATCTGGGTCATTCGCTACAACAACTTGGGGTAACATGTCAAACAGATTTCAGAATCGCTCTGAGATGGAGAAGTTATTCTTCGACAAACAGAAGGGGATCCAATGGCTTGGTAAACTCAATAGAGTTGTAATGAACTTCGATTTTGTATTATCATTTCGAAGTATGACTGAACAAATACGATGGGCTTCTTATCTAATAAATAAACTACCAACTGATGGTGGACATTATTTCGACATTGATACTGCTTTGGAACTAGCGATACCTGATGGGTTCTTGGAAGAAACGGCTAGATACGCTGACATACCTATAAAAGGTCCGGATGGCGATGTCTCTAGGTTTATTGATTACCTTAATATGAATAGCGTTTTCCCGATTTCGTATAGATTTTCTTCCGGACGGCATAAAGATGCCTTTTATTCATATTATATGACATCACTAATGTGTCGAATCTCGGACCTGAATTATTCGAACATAACTAAAATGAGTCAGGTTGAAACGGACTGTCCGATAACTTTTACGATGTACTGTGAGTTCAATACCATTGGCTTGTTTGATTTATGTGTACCTAATCCGGGTCCGGTTCGATTAATAACTCCGACTGATAGTAGCGTGACAATACCGATATTTTCGGACACCTTCAATGAGAAAGATTTCCCATTGCTATATGGATGGAAAATACATGCTAAACCGATCGTAAAAATGGATTGGGGAGAAACAGAGGTAAATATCAATAGTTGTCTCGGTACTACGTTGAATGAACTAATCGACTTTCATTTGAAAAACAATTTGAAAGTTGAACTATTTTTATCTGTAAAACTTCGGGAGAACCGATGTTTAATAAATGATGGATACTATGTTGACTGGCAACGCCGAACACTGGTATTCACAAATATTAACTATACCAAAACATATAGATTGATCGTTGCTGTAAACCATTTATACATTAACGATATGCTACTCTCTATGTATGGTAAGAAATAACTGTAAAGGAGAATCTAATTATGTTTGATTTTGATCTTGATCTCAATATTAATATTGATGATGATTCTGATGCTTTCCAGGAAAGCTACAATGCTGGATCATCAGGATACACTGACTTCCTCCAGGGTAAGTTCAATTCATTCGATCCTGATGCAATCATCAGCGGTGGAAACAACAGACTTAAGTCTGGTATGTTTGATATGGAGATTGAGGATTCTGACCTCGCTCTCGGTTACAAGAATAACGGTCCCGCTATGACACCCAAGCCTGGTCGTTTCATGTAATTTAAATTTAAACAAAGCTACAGATAGCATGGGGTGGGGCGCTTGCCCCACCCTAATCTATCTTTCTTTTATTTTATTATAGAAAGGATTTGAATGTTTATGCCTATTAAATCTACTCAGACTAATAAGTATGAAACTGCGTGTTTCGTTCAGGAAGCACCATGTTCATCTGAAATGCAACCTGGTGGATATGAAGTAAAGACATCCGTTGAGGGTTTACCCTATTGCGTATTTCCTGCAACACTTCAAACATATGCATGTACTAACAGAATGCAACGTCGTTATGATATGGCAAATGTACAACAGGTTGTTGATACTGATGAAAGAATACGTACACTTGAAGCTCAGAATAAATGGAGAGGTGAATGGAATCACCCCAATCCTGATATAAAGGGTCAACAGTATACTGATATCAGAATGACTATTCCTGAACCAACAAGAACATCCCATATGATATCAAAGCATTATTTTGCTGATAATAAGATGAGAGCTACAATTACAACTCATCCTAGAACAGAGTGTGGCAGAAGTGTTGCTTCCGAAATTATTGACCTTGGCTCAGTTCCATC
>JAFVPU010000050.1 GCA_017505165.1 Clostridia bacterium | reverse complement strand
TCGTAAATGAGTTCGAAGAAATAATCGACGAATTAAAGAAAGAATTAAGAAGAGCAAAAAATGAAAGCATAAATGATGCAGAATTTTCATTAGAAACAGGATTGTTCGAAGAATTGATTGCAGATATTTATGCTAGAGAATTAAATCCATCTAGAAGATTAATGACCGGTATGCAGGGATTCAATGATCTTGTGGGCGGAGGTTTAGAATCAGGTCGTGTGTATATGCTGTTTGGCATGGCCGGATGTGGTAAGTCTTTGACAATGCTGAATATTGCATATCAAATTAAGAAGTATAATAAGAATTACGTTTGTCATGATAAGACCAAACGTCCATGTATTGTATTACTGACAATGGAGAACAGTATTCAGGAGACAATCACACGTTTATTCAGTATCATCACAGACGATAATATGAGAAATTATTCATTAGATGAAGTAATTGAGAAGTTTAGAAGAGACGGACAATTGACATTATCTGATGATTCTCCAATTGATATCTTCATTAAGTATAAACCGAATTTATCAGTTGATACTTCTTATATGTATACTCTCGTAGATGAGCTTGAAGAAAAAGGTTATGAGGTAATCTGTTTCATGCAGGACCATGTAAAGAGAATCAGACCTGCATTCTCAAGAAATGATTTACGATTAGACCTCGGTGAAGTTGTAAATGATTTCAAAGTATTTGCAAATGAAAAAGATATTCCAGTTATCTCTGACTCTCATCTTAATAGAGACGGTGCAAGAGTTGTAGATATGGCATTATCTTCTAATAAGCAAGACGTAACAAGATTAATCGGTAGAGCAAATGTTGGCGAATCAATGCTTATGATTGATAATACTGACTGTGGTATTATTCTGAATATCGAGCATGATAAACAGGGTAATAGATATATGATCTTCTCAAGAATTAAGATGAGAGATAAAGCAGGTCCAAGAGACTATATTGCGCATCCATTTGCAGAAGGTTCTACTATCAGACTTGTTGAAGATATCTTTGATCCGGTACCAGCATTCAAAGAATCTCTTCATGCTACTCAGAATATTATTACACCATCTTCCGATTATCAAGACAGAATCGTTAAGAGATACACAGACGATGATGAAGATTCTATCTTCAATAACAGACTCATGGATGTCGAGTGTAGTATTCCTGCAACTCCACAAGATGTTGAAATTATCGGTGGAATGCCAATTGGTGGTAATGTACAAATTGAGGTTATCGGCGAACCGTCAGCTCCAATTTATCCAATGCCAAGTAGTGATGCAAGTGCTCATAAACAGATTATCACAAATAATAATCTAATTGCTTCCATGGGAATTCCTAATATGAGGAATGCTGTTATATTCTTCGATGAAATGGGAAACCAGATAGATCAATTCACTCCGTCAGTATTTTAAAATAATTTAATTACCCTAAACAAAATATGGTCTGGTAGGTTTTTTACACCTACCAGATCGTATTTCCGTTTGGATCTTTTTTTAATTCAATTTTCATATCACTTCTATTTGTATTCAACAATAATGAATTTGCAGAATATATTCTACCAAGGATATTAGAAAGATTATTTGGAAGAATAGCTTTCATTCTCTTGAAATCGAAATCTTTTGGATCTATAATAGAATTCAAAGTCATGAGAACAAATTCGCATTCTACGGCTCCATATAAATCATATGCCAATAACCAAGGCTTATATTTGTACTTAAGATACTGAGCTTCGTCTAAGGTTAAAGTAACACTTGCATCAAGCAATTCATCTTCATAGTCATAAAGTACATTAGTTACTAAATACTCTATACCGTTAAGATATTGAAGAATTGAATAATTGTAATATGTAACCTCATCAGAACTTCTCATATGAATAAAGTCATCTACAGT
>JAFVPU010000049.1 GCA_017505165.1 Clostridia bacterium | reverse complement strand
GTCCTTCCTTATTCCGATTGACCTTCACAAGGACTTGTTTGCTGACGAGGATGCTCTAAATAAAGAGCGTGCCGATAATTTGGTTGCAAAAATCGATGTCAAGAACAAGGAAATTCTGTTTAGCGTAGTTGAAATAAAATGTAGAAATGCATATTATAACGAAGATGAGCTGCATGAGAAAATCGTACGTCAAATAGAAAATACTATCGTTGCACTCAGACGCCATTTTGAAATTGCAGTTGATGGTCATGACCGTCTCGATAGAGAATTAAAGACACTGGAATTTAAGTCATTCCTTGAATTCTATATTCGTCGTTCAATGAGATATGGTCAGCTTGATCCTATTGTTGCACATGAATATTTATTATTCTTGAGCAAACTATCTGAAGGTTATACCATCAGATTCAAGCAACTAGGCGTGATATTCAACTTTCTCCAAACAGAAAGACAGAAAAAGGATTTCTATGGAGATGCAGTCATCTATACTATGGGACAAACTGTTATTGAGGATGTTCTCGATGAGAATGCAACTCTCAATACACAGAAACTCGAAAACATGGATCACGATGAATTCGCAAACTTCTTTGAACCTACTTTAAATCTCTTTGGAAAGCCTCACGTGAAGAGTGAACTTCCTCAAGAAGAAGTAGTAGCTCAAAGTGAAGAAGATGATTCTCATAATGATGAAGACGAACAGGTTCAAGATACAAATGATAATGATGTGATGGAAATTCCTTCAGTGTCATTTGAAGATCTACAAGATTCAGAAGCTGAACAACCTGCATCTGATAATGACGAAATTTCAAATGAAGCATCTGTTGTTGAAATTGAAATTGAAGAATCTGAGGAATCAAATGTTCCTGAGGTTGATGTAGATCCTAATTATGAAGAACCGAAATGTGATGTAACCATAGGTAAAAATAGTGATTCACTACAGTTTGGTATTCTAGGTAAAGCACTAAGTAACAATAGAAAGATTGCTATTGACCTAAACGAATGTAATACTATCAGTTTATTTGGAGTACAAGGTGCAGGTAAGAGTTATACTATCGGTTCTATCACAGAAATGGTAGTTAAACAGTTCTCTAAAGTGAACTTACTTCCAGCTCCTATGGCTAGCGTTATTTTCCATTATAGTGATAGTATGGATTATGCACCAGAGTTCACATCTATGGTTTATCCAAATGACGATGCTGGTCAGTTGGCAAAACTTAAAGCAGAATATGGAGCAGAGGCATCATCTGTAAACGATGTTGTACTTCTTGCACCAGCAAGCCAAGTTGACATCCGCAAGAGTGAATACCCAAGTATAGATGTACATCCTATTGGTTTCGATTCATCAGAGTTGGCCGTTAGAGATTGGATGTTTTTACTTGGTGCTATGGGTAATGACTCTACATATATCAAAGAGCTTAAACAAATCATGAAAGCTTGCAGATATGACATGTCACTAGCCAACATTCGCAAAGGTGTTGCAGAAAGTTCACATATGTCTTCTTCTCAGAGATCGTTAGCTGAACAGAAATTAGACTTTGCTAGCGAGTATATTACAGACGGCAATAAGCTGCAACAATATTTACGACCTGGACGTTTGATTATAGTCGATCTTCGAGATGAATTCATTGAGAAGGATGAAGCTCTTGGTTTATTTGTTGTCATGCTCAATGTGTTCTCAAGTGTAATGAAAGTTGATGGTCGAGCTTTCAATAAATTCATAGTATTTGATGAAGCACATAAATATATGAATAACAAGGAACTTGTCGGCTCTATTACCACAGCAATCAGAGAGATGCGTCACAAAGGTGTTTCTGTCATGATTGCAAGCCAAGATCCAATGAGTTTGCCAACTGAGATTATTGAGTTAAGTTCTATCGTTGTTATGCATCGATTTAGCTCTCCTGCATGGGTTAAACATGTTCAGAAAGCAATTACACCTTTACAGACATTGACACCAACGGAGATGGCTTCATTAGGCTCTGGAGAGGCTTATATTTGGGCTAATAAGGCAACAGATAAGGCTATAACTCAAAGGCCAATAAAAATTAGTATTAGACCTCGTGTTACAAAACATGGTGGTGACACGATACAAGCGATT
>JAFVPU010000005.1 GCA_017505165.1 Clostridia bacterium | reverse complement strand
AGGGTGGTGAATATTGGTGGAAAATCTGTCTATATCGAAGGAATAAAGTCGGTCGTGAGATTGGATAATAGCGAGATGATTTTTCAGATGAAAAATTGTGGTATATCAGTCGTTGGGAATGAGTTGAAAATAAAATATTTAGATAAAACTACCTGCGTAATAACGGGTAAAATAAAAGCGGTGAGTTGCCAATGAGATATCGCATAACAGGCTATAATATAGATAATTTTCTCAAGATTTTGTATCAAAAGAAAGTTGTTTTATTCAATGTGAATAGGGAAGGCAACACTCTCACATTTGAAGCGAAAGATAGTGATGATAAGAAGATAAATCGATATATCAAAAACTTCAAAATTGATGAGAAATCAAATAAGAAAATTCGCTTGAAAAGATTTTTTGTTGCCAATATTAGTGTAATATTGGCTGTATTTTTAGGATCGATTTTTTCCATTTTTGCGAGCAATTATATCTGGCAAATCAAAATATACGGAGCAGAAAATCTCAATAAATCTGATATAATATCAGTGCTTAAAGAAAATGGTGTTTCGGTGGGAAAACTAAACACGAAAACTCGCGATGAAATCACAAAGATACTTATGAACTCGTATGATAGAATAGCACAAGCATCAGTGATCAAAAAAGGAACAGCAATTTTCATCAATATTAGTGAAAAATTGGTATATGAAGATACCGAGTTTGCTCCAATCACAGCAAAGTATGCTGGCATTGTTGAGAATATCAATCTTTCAACCGGAACCTTGAATGTAAAGGTTGGTGATTTTGTAAATGTCGGTGATGTGCTGGTATTACCATTCAATATAAATCAAAATGGTGATAAAATTTCGGTTGAGCCAAAGGCAGAGGTTTGTGGTAAAGTGTTTGTAACAAAAACAATTGCTGTGCCGAAAATCGAAAAAAAACTTGTAAGAACGGGGAAAACTAAAAAATATTACAAATATAAATTATGGAATTTTGATTTATTTTCTGGCAAAAGCAAAAAAATGTTTGCAATCTTTGAGTATGAATTGTATAATGAAAACATAAGTGATCTTGTACCATTTAATCGTGATGTTATAGTATATCATGAATTAAAAGAGGTTGAAGTTGTTCATGATTTTGATGCTGAAAAGCAGAGAGTGTTGGAACAGTCAAAACAAAAAGCATATGGATTAGTCTCTAGTGGACAGAAAATTTTGGATCTAAATCAAATTGTGGATATTATTCAAGATACTTTGTATGTAACAACAATGATCACCTGTCAAGGAGCAATACATTAAAGAAATATGTTAGAAATCTTAACACCAATTGATGAAAATATAAAGACTGATTTACTGCGAGTGTACGAAAAGGTCGCAGAAGTTTTGTCTATGCCAAAAAAAGTCAGAGTAAATCTTAGTTTTGTGGACGAAAAAGAGATAAGAGAGCTCAACAAAGCAACAAGAAATATTGATAAAATAACAGATGTTTTGACTTATCCATATATTGATGTGAAAGTTGGGCAAAAAATTAAACTCAAAGATTATGCTTTTGATATAGATCCAGATGATAAAACGCTAACTATTGGTGATATTTATATTTGTACAAACAGAGCAAAAGAACAAGCAAAAGAATATGAGCATACATTGAAACGTGAGATATGCTTTTTGTTCTGTCATGGTATGCTTCATATTAATGGTTATGACCATATGAATAATGATGATGAAGAATTGATGACTGAAAAGCAAAAAGAGATTTTAGAAAGTTTAAATATAGGACGAGAAAAACCTTTCAAATGTGGT
>JAFVPU010000048.1 GCA_017505165.1 Clostridia bacterium | reverse complement strand
TTCAAGAGCAAAGAGAAAGAGAATTCTAAAGCTTACAAGAGGTTACTACGGAGCTAGAAAGAACGTTTGGACGGTAGCAAAGAACACTTGGGAGAAGGGTTTGACATACGCTTACCGTGACCGTAAGAACAAGAAGCGTAACTTCCGTGGCCTATGGATCCAGAGAATTAACGCTGCTGCAAGACTAGAGGGTCTTTCATACTCAAAGCTTATGGGTGCTATCCACAAGGCAGGTATCGAGATGAACCGTAAGGTGCTAGCAGATTTGGCTATGAACCAGCCAGAGGCTTTCAAGGCTGTTGTAGCTAAGGTAAAGTAAATTGAAGCTTTATTCGAATAAAAAACCTGATGTCAAAGACATCAGGTTTTTTTGTTGATGATTGTGAGGGTGGAAGATTGATGATGGATGGTTGAGGATGGAGGATTGATGATTTTTCCGTCGCCGGAGGTGACATATCGTCCCGGACGACCGTCACCGATTGTCTTCCGCAAAGCAGAAAACAGTCGGGAAAAGAGCAAATCACTTCAAATACTTCACTGACTTGCAACCCAGAAAAGCACTCCTCCCTACCGTCACATTCTCTTCAGAATTGTCGATGATGACATCTAGATTTTTACAATCCTCAAATGCCCAATCTTCTATGTGTGTGACACTGGACGGAATATATATTTCCGTCAATCCACTACATCTTCCAAACGCACCATATCCAATACTTGTCACACTCGATGGTATCTTTATACTTGTCAAACCACTACAACCCTTAAACGCACCCCTTCCTATACTTGTCACACTCGACGGTATCTTTATGTTTGTCAAGCCACTGCAACCCGTAAACGCACACACTCCTATACTTGTCACATTCGATGGTATCTTTACTCTTGACAATCCGCTACATTCAGAAAACGCCCAACTTTCTATACTTGTCACACTTGATGGAATTTCAAATTTTCCTTTTTTTGCACCAGGAACGCAAATAAGTTTCGTCTTTTTTTTATCATACAACACACCATTTTCAGATGAATAAACAGCATTGTCCGTCGTCACATTTATACTTGTCAAACCGCTACACTCCGAAAACGCTCCATATCCTATGCTTGTCACACTTGATGGGATTTCTATGTGTGTCAATCCGCTACATTCAGAAAACGCTTTATTCCCTATACTTGTCACACTTGATGGGATTTCTATACTTGTCAAGCCACTACAATCCTCAAACGCATGATCTCCTATACTTGTTACGCTGGATGGTATTTTTATACTTGTCAAGCCACTGCAATCCTTAAACGCAGAATCTCCTATGCTTGTTACGCTGGATGGGACTACAAATCCACCATTTTTACCACTCGGAACACAAATAAGTTCTGTCTTATTTTTATCATACAAAATGCCATCAACGGAAGAATAGATGGGATTCTCCAACGCCACATTTATTAATCCTTTGAAATTAGAAAACGTCTTATATCCTATGTTTGTCACACTTGATGGAATCTCTATGCTTTTCAATCCGCTACATCCAGAAAACGCATACGCTCCTATGCTTGTGACACTTGACGGAATCTCTATGCTTTTCAATCCGCTACATCCAGAAAACGCATACGCTCCTATGCTTGTGACACTTGACGGAATTTCAATACTTGTCAAGCCGCTACAAACAGAAAACGTCCAATCTCCTATACTTGTGAGACCAGATGAAATTATTATGTTTGTCAATCCGCCGCATCCATCAAAAGCTCTATTTCCTATTCTAGTCACACTTGATGAAATCTCAATGCTTTTCAATCCGCTACATCCATCAAACGCACCCTTTCCTATGCTTGTAACACTCGATGGAATTTCAATACTTGTCAAGCCTCTGCAGTGAGAAAACGCTCCTTCTCCTATGCTGGTGACTCCAGATGGAATCTTTATACTTGTCAAGCCGCTACAACCACCAAACGCATGAGCTCCTATGCTTGTCACACTCGATGGTATTTTAACATCTTCTTTCCATCCGGACGCAGAAATCAGTTCTGTCTTATTTTTATCATACAAAATGCCCTCAACGGAAGAGTATATGGGATTATCCGACGCCACATTTATTAATACTTTGCAATAAGAAAACGCATGATCTTCTATGCTTGTCACACTCGATGGTATCTCTATGCTTGTCAAACCACTACATCCACTAAACGCATACGCTTTTATGCTTGTCACACTCGATGGTATCTCTATGCTTGTCAAACCACTACATCCACTAAACGCATACGCTTTTATGCTTGTCACACTCGACGGTATTTCAATACTTGTCAATTCACAGCAATATCTGAACGTTCCTTCTCCTACGCTCGTGACAGAATAAACATGTCCATCAACTCGTATTTCGGAAGGAATAACAACAGATTTAAGTTTTTTATAAGAATAATCATATATCACCACTGCCGTACTATCGGAAGTGACCCGATATTTCAAAGGTATGGATGCATACCCGATTGCAGATCCTCCAGGCTCTGCGACAACAGACATGCACAACAATGCCGACAACAGCGACACAAGTAGTTTCTTCAACATAGCGACGAAATTATAATTATATTGTCACAAATGTAGGAAATAA
>JAFVPU010000047.1 GCA_017505165.1 Clostridia bacterium | reverse complement strand
TAGAAAAAATGAAAATATAATGGGTGGAACTTAATCCACCCATCATACTTAATGAGATTTATTTTCAGTTTCTTTTACTCTACGATGTAACCATTCTTCGAATTCGATTCCTTCTTGTTTAAATAATTCTTTGTAATCCGAAAATTTTTCACGTTTTCTGTTCATCTCTTCTACTATATGCTCAGCAAATTCAATTGGCATATTTCTCACCTACTTTCCTCCAATAGGAAACTTCTTAAGCAGAATCTCAAAGATCTTTAATAAATCTTCTAAGAATTGTTTGGAGATAGTAACCTCTCCATCATACCATTCTGAATTTCTGTAATATTCAGAGAAGTTAAAGTCTGGTTCTCTGTCAGTTACAATCTTAAGGTATTTGTTGAAGTCGTTTGTGATTCTTGCATGTGCATCAGCGTACTCTTTATAATGCTTACTCTTCTTATTTTTCATATGCTTCACAGCAAAATTATCAAGGTATTTAAGTTTACATAATTCATCTTTCATACCCTCATAATTGCCGGCTTTCTCATATGACATAAGATTTCTATGGCATTTGAAGTATTCTGTATTTACATCATCTACCGTTCTAATGACAATCTTCTTATCATCAGAATCTACTCCTGTTACTCTCTTTTCAGTAAGCAATACTCTATGCTCTCTAAGAGAAGCATATCTGTCATCAAAATTAGGGCCTATTGATTTGTTTGCCAAATGCAATGCTCTATATTGAGATGGATCTTTTGTTTCTTTTAAGAGATAATGCATTGCTTCTCTCAATTGATAAATGGAGCATCCATTCTTAAGCATTTGTCTGAAAGTGTCACTGTCTAAAGTTACAGATTCGAATAAAGAAGTGTCAATATTAGCAATAGCATCTTTAACCATACGTTTAATTACGTTTGGTTTGTAACTGTCTACTCTATTATGATACATCTTGTAGATTCTAGGATCTTCGATACGATAGATATCTTCAGGAGTAACGAGGTTTGCAGATTTTTCTTTCTGCATATAAATATTTGCAATATTCAGGATAGAATATACAAATTGAGAACAGATCATTTTAAATCTCTCTGCAGGATCTGCGGATAATTTAAACGGAATTCTCAAGATTCCCATAAGATCATACTTTGTCTCTAATCTATGATCAATATACCAATTGATGATATCTTTGATTCTATTGTATACCGTATCCGTTACGAATAAAGTATGTACTGCTAAAGTGGCATCTTTATCAGTATTTAACCAAATTTCAGGATTCTCTGGATTAAATCCGCTATGATATGTACCATCCTGATTCTGCTGAGTAGAGAATGAATAAGTTGCATCTAATGATGGATCTAATGAGATCATTGCATGTGAAAATTCTGATTTTGTATACTGTTTAATTACTCTTGATCTTAATTTACTATTGATACCGAGTAAGCAGATATAAATTGGTCTAATCTTTTTTACACCAGTTGCAGATTTATTATCCACCACAGTGCCCACAATACCCTCATTGAGAGGTTCATCTTTGTAATAAGAAGCGAATTCTGTTAAATCGACGTAGTCTAATACGTGAGCTTTCTCAGAACGTCTTTCTCTTGCTTTTACAGCGTTTTCATGAGTATAAGGAATCTCAGGATTCCAACCACATTCAAGAATAGACTGTTTTGTATCTGCAATAAGTTTCTCATCGCCACTTTCTCTTATTCTATCAAGATAGTTCGATAAGTATTTTATAGAAGATTCCCATACAAAAGAATCCATCGGATTGATTTCTCCATGCAAAGCTTTATATTCTTCAAACCATACATGAGAATACTTAGCTCCAATGCCAGGAATATTAGGAGTAGACGAATATAAATTGGACTCTCCGGAATGTATTCCAAGCTGCTCCATTTCTTCAGGTAAGAAATATGGTAATATTGTATCCATATATTTTTCTTTATCGGAAACTTTCTCTTCTTTAATACAGGATTCAAATAATAATTTATCATTACCATTATTTGACTCATCAGTGAGAGCAAGGAATCTGTTGATATTATTGTGGAACTCACAGACACTCTTCATAGTATCTCTCATATCATTGATGATATCAGCTTTTGTATCAACAATCTTTGCTCTCTTCTCTATGAGATTGATAATGGCGTTCTTTACTTTAGTATAGAGATTATCGTTATCTAATCCGAAGATATCGATAGCATAATTATTAGAAATCTCTTTCATATCGTGAGTAAGAGAATCCAATTTAGCAGCTTTATCTTCTAACTGCTTAAGATAAGCGATATTCGGATCTTCATGACCATCTGCTGTAATATCTGTCTTAAGCTCAGGAATAATCATGATTACATATCCCAAAGCTTCAACTTCTTTTACTTTAGTCATTGCGTTCTCAATATCGAATCCTTCTTTTTTGAAAATATCTTCAATAGAAGAAGCTTCGGATACAGGATCATGTCTTGTAGATCCAATCATATCGAAATCCACAGGATCTTCATCAGGATTATAATAAGAATACAACTGGGCTTTCTTAGCATTGTATCTGTAAATATTATCAAATCCGTATAATACGATGGAAATATCATTAGATATCTTCTTTTCATCACTCGTCAGATAATTCCATTTATATTTCCAAGTTTCAAGTTCTTCTAATGTCTTAATATTATTAGGCATTACAAGATAAATACTAGCCTCGTTCATATGTCTTCCT
>JAFVPU010000046.1 GCA_017505165.1 Clostridia bacterium | reverse complement strand
CTGTAACAAGGTGCTTACAGAGAAGTGTAATGTTTTTTTCTCCGGCCACGACTTGCATTTTCTTCCAGTCATCGTCAAGGTCTTTCAATTCTTTCATCAAATTTTCTTTGAAATCATTGAATTGTGAAAGTTTTATGTTGAGTTCATTGAGTTTCTCTCTGATTGCAACAACTTCACTATCGCCATCAACTGCACTAAACATAGACACTGCTTCGTCGTATACTTTTTGTTGTGCTATAAGTTCTTTCTCCACTTGTTCGATTGTAAATTTGATATTTTTAATTTCAGAATTATTAGAATCAATATCACGTTCAATATTTCTGATTTTTTCTTCAGTTGAAGCAATTTTTACCTTGAAAGACATAATCCTTTCTTGATACTCATCTCGACGAATTTTCAATTCCTCATATGCTGTTTTTGTCGTTTCATTGAAGTCTGCGGATTTAGCTTTTGTTGCAGTATAATCAAGTTCGGTCTGATCAATTGAATTGATTTTCATATTAAGGTCATCAACAACCGCTTCTGCAACTTTAATTTGGCTCTGGTAAGTGAAAATTTCCTCAGCAAATGTATCCAATTTTGCAGTTATGTTTTCAAGTTTTGTGCTGTTTGTATAATAATCGCTGTTGACATCTTTGAGTGATTCACTCTCTACAAACAAAGTATTTTTAAAATTATTTTGTTTGTCAAAAATTTCACTCAATTCTTTCTCATATACGGACAATTCTTTCGACTTATCTTCTATGTTTTTGTTGAGATTTTTTATTTCATTCTCTTTTGAAAGCAGAGAACTATCATTACTCTTTTTGCTACCACCGGACATGCTTCCTTGTGGAGATAATACATCTCCTTCCAAAGTTACAATTCTGAACGCATAAGCGCTTCGTTTTGCAAGCAAAACTGCATTGTCGAGAGTATCACAAACAACAGTTGAACCCAACAAACTTTCAATTACTGGTCTATATTGACCTTCTGTCTTGACAAGTTCGCTAGCTACACCCAAGCATCCTTGAGACGACAAATAATTTCTATCGCTAGCTGATAAATATCTTGGCTTGACAGCAGTGATTGGAAGGAATGTTGCACGTCCTGATTTTGTTTCTTTCAAATAGTCAATCAAAATCTTTGCATCATTTTCATCTTTTGTAACAATATTTTGAATACTTCCACCCAAAGCAATCTCAATAGCTGTTTGATATTTTGAATCAACAGAAATGATATTTCCTACCACACCTTTGATTGCGTTAGATAATTTTGTATTGGTTTTTCCTTCTTGAAGCAAGCGTTTTACGGCATATTGATATCCTTCAAAGTCAGCTTGCAAATTCTTCAAAATATTACATCTATTTGTATCATTTGAAATACTTGTTTTAAGTGCATAAATACGAGAATTATATTCATCAATCTTCAATGATATTTCTATCAAACTTTGATTCAAACTTTCAATATTTTTCTCTTTATTTTCTTTGGTTGAAGCAAGGCTCTCAACTTGAGATTTAAGCATAGCATACTCTTTTCAATTTCAACTTTTTCTGCTTCAAGGTTAGACAATTTTTCTTTGTCTTGTTTTACATTTTCTGTCAAAGTATCACGCTTTGCAATATAGCCTGAAAGGTTGGCTTTTATATCCGTGAGTTTTGAAAGATTGTCAATGATTGCTCTTTGATTTTCTTCTTTTTCAACGTCTGTTTTTGTAAGTTCATCAATCAAAGTCAAATAATCATCAGAGGCTTTTTGGTTCTCTGAATAATATTCAGCAAGTTTTCTCTTTTCGTCTGCCAATTGTTCGGTTTGAGCACTAATCAATGCTTCTTTTTGACCTAAATCAAGATTGTATGCATTGATTTGATTGGTCAATCTGTCAACTTGTTCTTTCAAATACTTTGTTTGCTCACTCAATAATCTACTATCACCCTGCTTCTTTTCAAGCGCAACAGTATTTTTTAATACTTGCTCATGAATTTCTGCCGACTTTTTGTCCAAATTATTGATTTCATTCAGAGATTTATCATACTTTGCTTGCTCTGTTTCAAATGTTGATTCAAGGATAGCAAGATTGTCTCTGTATCCTTGCAATTTGGTATTGATTTCTTCCTTAATTTGAGCTGTATGATCATATTGATAAATATATGCATTGATTTCCAAAAATTTGAGACTATCTCTATATTCCAGATATTTCTTGGCATCTTCGCTTTGCTTTTTGAGTGGTCCAAGACGACGCTCTACTTCTGTCATAATATCATTGGCACGATCCAAATTGTCTCTCACATGCATGAGGCGATTCTCGGTCTCTGTCTTTCTTGCTTTATACTTAGCAATCCCTGCTGCCTCCTCAAATATAGCACGTCTATCGTCCGGTTTTGATGACACGATTTCTTCAATACGACCTTGTCCAATGATTGAATAGCCGTCTTTTCCCATACCACTATCATATAGGATATCACGAATATCTTTCAATCTACATGGTTTTTTGTTGATCATATAATCGCTTTCGCCACTACGATAAAGTTTACGTGTAAGCACAACCTCATCATATTCTATATTGAACCATTTCTGTGTATTATCAAAAACAAGAGATACTTCACAGTAACTCAATTTCTTTCTTTTTTCTGTTCCGGCGAAAATAACGTCTTGCATGCTCTTACCACGCAAAGCTTTTGTAGATTGTTCACCTAAAACCCAGCGAATAGCATCACTAACATTAGATTTTCCGCATCCATTTGGTCCAACAATTGCGGTGATGCCACCATCAAAATTGATTTTGGTATTATCGGCAAATGATTTGAACCCGTACATTTCAATTTCTTTAAAAGTTATCATAAGTCCCCATTTTATTAAGCAAACAATGTTTGCATTATATAAACTTAGTTATATTATACAAAAAAGTCGTTTTTTTTCAAAACGATTTTCACATTAAATATAAAATATTTAAAATCAAGAAGCACTTTTACTCACAGACGTAAAAATATTTATGAATAAAAAAAATTCGCTTGTTAAAGCGAATTTATTTCTTCTTTTGCTATATGCATACCATTATCCTTTTTATAAAAGTTTTCTTTCAAGAATTTGCGATAAATTCTGCAACTTCTTTCAAAATCAACTTCACTAGTTGTAGCTGTAGGAGCCATATCTCCTTCAGTTATTTCTTTTATATCATTTTCTGTCAATCTATAACAACTTACTTTTTCTTTCAATTCATTGTAAATTGAAAACATTACATCTTTACTAAAGTAAACCAATTCATACTCATAATAAACAGGATACACATCTTGAAATACTTTGAATAATTTGTTTGACATTTTGCCTTCACTTAATCTCTCTATAAAATTCATATCAACCTCTATTTGATTGTATCATGTTTCTTAAACTTTTGTCAAGAAATATAGAAAAAACCCGCTTAAAATAGCGGATTATTTCAATGATTCTAATAATTCTTTTTCATCTATAACTTTGATCCCCAATTCTTTGGCTTTATCAAGCTTACTTCCCGCATCAGTTCCTGCAATAACAATATCAGTTTTTTTGCTGACACTGCTGGTTACGTTTGCACCAAGATTTTGAAGAATTTTGGTAAGTTCTGGTCTAGTGTAATTTTCCAAACTTCCAGTAAGCACTATTGTTTTACCTGAAAAATTAGAATTTTGAGTTGTTTCGTCTGATTTATTTATCTCCACTCCTACTTCAAACAACTTGTTGATATTATTGATATTATCTTGATCTGCGAAATACTCAACTATACTTGTTGCCACAATTTCACCTATATCTTCAATATTTGTCAAAGTTTCAATAGTGGCAGATTTCAGTTCTTCCAAGTTTTGATATTTCTTTGACAAAACATAGGCAGTTTTCTTGCCAATATTCATTATCCCAAGCGAGAAAATAAAGTTTGACCAATCAACTTTTTTGCTCTTATTGAGACTTTCAATCAAGTTGTTGATTTTCTTATCTTTAAAACCTTCAAGACCTACCAGCATATCTGCCTTCAGATTAAACAATTCATAAGGATACGATACTTTAAAAGTATCAAACAAAACTTTAATAGTCTTTTCGCTCAAACCTTCAATATTGAAAGCATCTCGACTGACAAAATGTGTGAGTCTATCAATAATTTGTTCAAAACAACCTTTGTGATTAGTGCAGAACAAATTAGGTCCTATTCTCGTCAATAATTCTTTACAACTTGGACAAATTGTAGGATATTCGATTTTTATTGAATCTTCACTTTCTTCGGCAAGCCCCATGACTTCGGGGATAACCTCATTACTTCTACGAACGAACACTCTTGAATTTATACTAATGTTCTTTCTTTCTATATCTTGTGTATTATTAAGTGTTGCCCTACTAACTGTTGCACCACTCAATTCAATTGGATCTAATAATGCAATAGGTGTAATTTTTCCTGTTCTACCAACTTGCCACACAACATCAAGCAAAGTTGTGCTTAATTCGACAGCCTTAAATTTCCATGCCATTGCCCATTTCGGAAATTTATTTGTATATCCTATATCATCACGCTTCATACAATCATCAACCTTGATCACCATTCCATCAATCATTGTGTCAAGATTGTCTTTCTTCTTATCTACTTCTTCAATTTCTTTCACAGCCTCATCAAGAGATGAGATGATTTTGAAATAATCATCAGTCTTGAAGCCTTGTTCTTTTATGAACAAATTCATTTCTTGTTGCGTTTTGAACTCTATATCTTCTATCAGCAATATATCATAACAAAAATAATCCAATCTTCTCTTTTCTGTCTCTTTTGGATCAAGGTTTCGAACCGCTCCTGCAACTCCATTTCTTGGATTTTTGAGCGGAACTTCTGCTGTTTTGTTATATTCCTCGAAACTTGAATTCGTCATCATACACTCACCGGCAACCAACAATCTGCCTTTGTAAGGAATAGTGAGTGGAACACTTTTGATCGTTTTGACTTGCAAAGTTACATCTTCACCAATTGCTCCATTCCCACGGGTTGTTGCTTGATGATATTTTCCATTCTTATATTCAATAACGACTTTCAATCCATCATATTTATATTCAAGAGAAAATTTGAGTTTTGGATTATTAGTAGCAATCTTCATATCAGACATCCATTTGCTCAAGTCATCATAATCTCTAACCTTATTCAAACTGAAAAGAGGAATTTCATGCTTATGTTTTTTGAAACCTTCAAGCACAATATCTCCAACGCGAGAAGTTGGTGAATTTTCAAGTGAAAAACCAAGCTCTTTTTCAAGGTCTACCAATTCATAATAAAGAGCATCATATTCTGCATCTGAAATTGTCGGATTATCAAACACATAATAATTTTGATTGTGTTTGTTAATCTCCGCTGTCAGCCAATTCAATCTGGCTAATTTTTTATCCATTTTCTTTCCTTTTCTAATCTAAAAATTCGATTGGTGCATAATCAAGCGACAACATCTTTTCACCAACAGTTACAAACTTAACTTTCACAGTATGATTGCTACTATTTGGAGTGATTTCAACTATTTCACCCTCACCAAATTTTGGATGAGATACTTTTGCACCTAATTTGATTTTTGAAGCATCAACTGTTTGTTTGCTAACTGTATTTTTTCCAAAAGTATAGTTAAAAGATTGATTATTGTTTGATCCTATTGTATTCATATTACCTCCGTATTTTTTAAAACCATAAGTATTATTGTATCCCGAGTAATCTGTGTTATAATCACGTGGAATATATTCATCATCAAAATCGTCGTTATACTGATTATTATATGTTGGTCTACTATAATTTATTTTTCTATCAACAACAAGGTCGAGTTCTCGCAAGAATCTTGATTTGACTGGATAGTCGCGCTTGCCATACATAAAACGGGAAGAACTGCTTGTCAAAATCAAGTCCTTTTTCGCTCTTGTGATAGCAACATACATAAGTCTTCGTTCTTCTTCAAGATCATCATTCGAATCTCTTGAAATTGGGAAAATTTTCTCTTCACAACCGACAACGAAAACAGTATCAAATTCGAGTCCTTTTGCACCATGAACAGTTGCGATAACCACCCCCTCACCATTGTCTTCATCCATGTTTGAGGAAAGTGTAACAGATTCAAGATAATCCACTATAGTAGCACCAGCATTGTTTTCGGCATATTCTCTCACCGAATTTACAAGTGAGTTTACATTGAGGAATCTTTCGTATTCCTGTTCATTTTCTTGATCAAATGACTCAATAATTTTTGTCTTTTCAAGCAAAAATTTTATATACTCAAACATATCCATATTTGATATATTTTCTTCCAATTCGGTTAATATATTTTTCAAATCTTTGAGTTTATCTTTGAGAGCCTTTGGTAAAACCTCTTGTTCATAATTCATGACAACAGATTTGATATTCGTACGATTAAGCATTGCAATTTCTTTCAATTTTTCAATACTAGTATCCCCAATTCCACGTTTTGGAAAATTAATGATTCTGACAAAGCTCACATCATCATCTGGATTAACTATCGCCGTCAAATATGCAAGAACATTTTTGATCTCTGCACGTTCAAAAAATTTGAATCCATTATACATAATGTGCGGAATATTATATGTCAATAATTTTTCTTCAAAAGCACGAGACAAAGCATTAAGTCTCATCAAAATCGCCATCTCGTGATATGGCGTACCTGCTGCATGTTGACGAGCAATTGTACGAACAACAAAATCAGCTTCATCACTCTCGTTCATAGCGGTATAATAGAAAACGTCGCTTCCTTCATCATTGTCTGTATAGAGTTTTTTGTCAAGACGATTTTGATTGTTTTTGATGATCAAATTCGCTCTATCTAGTATCTTCTTTGTGCTACGATAATTTTGCTCTAACTTGAAAATTTTTGCACCAGGAAAATCTCGAGTGAAATTGAAAATATTGTCAATATTCGCCCCTCTCCAACCATATATAGATTGGTCCTCATCACCTACAATCAAAATGTTTTTTGTCTTACTTGCCAAGATTTTGACAATATCATATTGAAGTTTGTTTGTATCTTGAAATTCGTCGACTGAAAAATATGTATACTTATTTTGAATACTATCCAAAATATCTTGATTTGATGAAATGAGATTGTAGAAATTTACCAACAAATCATCAAAATCCATAGCATTATTTTTCTTCAATGTATCTTGGTATTTGAGATAGAAACGACGAAAATTATCAATGTTTTGATCAAAATCATACACCTTCGTAAATTCGTCAATTGTCATATTCTCGTTCTTGATAACCGAAATATTATGCTTGAAATTAGACTTAGTCGTTTCGTCATCAATGTTCATCTCTTTGAACAAATCCTTGTAGATTTTAGCAGTATCTGTTTCACTAAAAATAGTGAAATTTTCCTTATATCCAGGAATAAAACTAGCATATGTTCGAAGCATCCTAGCACAGAAACTATGAAATGTGCTTACAGTTACAAACTCACCATCTGGAGCAACTTTTCTGATTCTCTCCTTCATCTCTCCCGCTGCTTTGTTGGTAAATGTGATTGCCAAAATTTTATTTGCAGGAACTTTTCGTTCTGTAATCAAATATGCAATACGATATGTCAACAATCTTGTCTTTCCACTACCAGCACCTGCACTGACCATAACCGGCCCTTCAGTACACACCGCAGCGTTATATTGTTCCTCGTTTAGTAAGTTCTTATAATCCATTTTTTCTCCAAAAAAATCTAAATTGCTATTTAAAAAATATTATTTGCCAAGTATCTACGCCACAACAAATAATATTTACATTTTGATTATATCAAAAAACATAATATAAATCAACTAATATTCAATTCCATATCAATCTTTTGAAAAATTTTTTTGTAATTATAGAGTCTGAATCAGATAAAAAAACCGCCTTAATAGGCGGAAATTTTTAATAACGAGATTTCTTTGCTGCACGTTTTCTAGCTGCTTTTTGTTTCTCTTTCTTTCTTACGCTTGGCTTAAGATATTCTTGTTTCTTCTTAAGGTCGCCAATGATGCCGTCTTTTTGGCATTTACGTTTGAAACGCTTCAATGCGCTTTCAACTGATTCATTTTCTCCACAACGAACTGTAGTCACTTTTTTCACCCACTTTTATTTCTAAATTCTTTTCTATTTTACATAAAGATAGACATATTGTCAAGAGTTTTTGCAAATTTTATTGATTTTTACCAGTGAAAGTAAATTTATCTTTACCTGAATCTTTTTTACTATTTTTACTCAAATTAAAAACTATTGGAGAACACATGCCAACCCACAAAAAAGGTGTATCTTCACTTGCAGGTACATTGTATGCCAAATTGATAAACCCTGCTATATTTACTCCACTCGCAACACATATAACCATTTCATCATCTTTATATTTGGCTACTATTTTATTTATAGAAGACATTATTCGGTTTTGACAATCTGTCCATGTCTCACCATCTACACTTTTGAATTCATCAAATCCATTGTCCACAATGATCGGCACTTTTATATATTTATTCAATATTTTAGCAGTTTTTTGACATCTAAAAAATTGTGAAGTATGTATTGCAACAATCTTTTCTCTTTTGCTTATTTCTCTTAAATATTTTGCAATATTTTTGGCATCTTTTATACCCAATGCAGTTAAATCATCTTGTTGAGTTAATTTGCCTTTTGATTTCTTTCTCATTGCATGATGACAATACATTATTTGCATAATTTTCTCCTAAAATTCAGCAAGTTTCTCTCCACCCATAATATGTATATGGATATGAGATACTGTTTGGCCTGCATCTTCACCTTGATTGATGATCAATCTATAGCCATTGGTAAGTCCTAATTCTTCTTGCATATGAGAGATTTTTGACATCATTTTACCTAATAATTCAGCCGATTTTTCGCTGATATCTGCAATAAACGGAGCATGCTCAGTTGGTATTGCAAGCAAATGCACCTTGCTACTAGGTGCAATGTTTTTTATTATCATAAAATCTTCATCTTTATATAAGATTGTTCCAGGAATTTCACCTTTTCTTATTTTACAAAACACACAATTATCCATAAATTTCTCCTTTCATACCATCTGGTAAAATTTCTGTCAATTTAACATTGACAATTTTTCCAACCTCGATAATCTTATCTATTTCTGTATATACATAATTTTCAGTATAGCCGTAAGACTTTCCATTTTCATTGATTTCTATCAAAACTTTATGTTTTGAATTCAAATTCTTTTCGTAACAAGCTTTGATAAACCCTTGGTTGAGTTCAATGAGTTTTGATTCTCTTTGTTTAACAATAGATTTATCTACACTATTCGGCAATTTGATTGCCACTGTGCCTGCTCTTTCACTATATGGGAATATATGCATAAAATCGAATTTAATTTCTTTGAGATTATTCAAAGTCGTTTCAAATTCCTCATCAGTCTCACCTTTGAAACCGACAATAATATCAGTTGCGATAAAAGCCGAAGGAAATTTAATCTTGATTTTTCTCACAATTGACTTAAACTCTTCAATTGTATAATGTCGATTCATTCGCTTGAGAGTTTCGTTACAAGCTGATTGAAGACTCAGGTGAAAATGTGGACAGAAATTCTTACAATCAGCAAGAATATCAAGCATCTCATCATCCAGCACATTACATTCAAGAGAAGAAATTCTAAATCTCTTGTCCAATTTATCAACCTCTTTCACCACAGTTTTCAGAGCCAAATTACCATCAATACGATAATCACTCATATTGATCCCAGTAAGAACCACTTCGCTACATTTTGTTGACTTAATTTCATTCAAAATACTTGACAACTCTCTGCTTCTGCTTCTACCACGAAGATATGGAATAATACAATATGTACAGAAATTGTTGCAACCATCTTGAATCTTGACAAATTGTCTTGAAGTTGTCTCGGTTGGTTTCTTCATTTCTTCAAATTCAATATGGTTAATTTCTTGCAATTTTTTACTTTTGCAATTTATACATTCAACCACACTGTCTTTTCCCTGATTTCCTATAAGAGAAATAATATTTTCACCCTGAAATTGCTCGGGATTATTTTGCACTGCACAACCGACCACCACAATCTTTGCATCGGGGTTGAGTTTGTTGATCTTTGTGAGCATTTGACGAGATTTTCTCTCTGCCATGTTTGTAACAGCACAAGTGTTGACAATATATAAGTCTGCTCGAACCAAACCTTCTGTTATATCCCAACCTGCAGATTTAAGTTCGGTCAATATCGCTTGACTTTCATACTCATTGACCTTACAACCAAGAGTGATAATACTAGCAAGCATTATTCACCGCCCTAAGCGCACTTACAGCACTAACACACGCAACGTGAGCACGAAGAATAGTCTTTGATATACTAATCGTTTTTGCAAAGCTTGAAAAATATTTAACTTCATCTGTTGTGAATCCACCTTCCGGTCCAATAATGACCGAAAAATTTCCATCAAAGCTAGTCATTTTATCTTGCGCATCTTCATATGCAAAAAAGCATATCTTATCTTTTGTATCTTGTTCGATTTTGGTTTTATCGATTATTTCGATATTCATGATATCCGCCCTTTCACTTTGCTTGCTGGCTTGAATAATATTTGTGCGTAATTTCTCTAATTTTTTTTCATCAACTACAGCAATCGAACGATCTGCCCTGAATAATTTGACCGTTTTTACATTTAATTCTGCCAAATTGTCAAGAGCGGTTGATAATGCGTCATTTTTTATCATTGCGAGATAAACTGTAACATCAACATCTTCATAAACTCGGTTTATTTTTTTGTCAATAATTTCTGTCAAAACGTATTGTTTTGTTATCTCTTTGACCTTCAAGGAATAATCGATTCCATCACCATTGAAGCCGACAATTTCATCACCGATTTTACATCTACGAACCTTCAACAAATGCTGAGCTTCTTGTCCTTCAATTTGGACCATATTCCCATGTGTTTTTTCAAAATAATATCTATTATCCATTTTTTCCTTTCAATCCTTGGATTGCCTCATAAGTATCATTGTTATATATATAATTTCCGCTGACCAAAATGTCCGCTCCTGCTGTTACGCATTTGGCACCTGTTACATCATTGATACCACCATCAACTTCAATCAATACGTTTGGATTCATTTGACGCACGTGTTTGATTTTCTTTATTGCAGATTTATCAAAAGGTTGACCACCCTTACCTGCTTTTACACTCATAATAAGCACCAAATCGACATATTTGATAAATTTGTCAACTTCGACAATATCAGTATTCAAATCAACTGCAAGACCTGCCATCATACCCAATTTCTTTATCTTTTTTAGAGTCTTGATCAAATCTTTCTTATCCAAAAATACCTCATATTGCACAGACAAAATATTTGCACCCGCCTTCGCATATTTGTTGAGAACCTTTTGTGGTTCATTAACCATAAGATGACAATCAAAAAGTAAAGTTGACCCTTCTTTCAACTGTGGTATATAAGTATAATCTGCTGACTTATTTTTTGTATAAGTGCCATCCATAACATCAAAGTGATACATATCTGCACCGAAATTACCTACACGTGCAAGATATTCGATTTGTGAAGACATATTTCTTCCTGCTGGAAGACTTGATGCTGACACAACAATTTTTTTCATAAAAACTCCTAATAACAAATGTATTATATCACAAAAATTTTAATAACAAAAATATTTTTCAATAAAATTGAAAACTTTATTAAAAAATCAAACACCTTTCTCTTATATTCGAAATTGTGTTTGGATTGTATTCACAATAACAAAAAGTGCTTATAAAATATAAGCACTATTTTGCATCTTGACTTTTGTTACAATCGGTTTTTTGTTTATATCTGCTTCGTAATTATCGTTTAATCTTTTTATAGTTTTTTCAGCCAAGTTTAATTTGAAATAAAATTTCTCTTTTGGGTCTGTAGG
>JAFVPU010000045.1 GCA_017505165.1 Clostridia bacterium | reverse complement strand
TCAGTGTCTTGTGTTAAATCGATACTAGTTTCTTCTCTAATATCTACAAGATAATTCTCACAATCATCTCGTTCTGTTATTGTAGGGATATCTATCAATAATAGATTCATTGTTATCTCAAGATTAGAATTAGAGAAATCTCCATAGAAGATGTGTCCGTTTCTTACTGAGATAATATAATCTTTATGAGTAGCTGAGAATACGAAATCTCCTTGAGGTCTTGTATTAATAGGTAGGATTAGTTTCTTAATTATCTTTTCCCCTCGTCTATTAACTAAAGACTGATTCACATAGTGACAGTTTAATCCATCACGAAGTTCGTTTGCTTCAAGAGCTTCATTAGATAAGTTGGTATTGATACCACCATCAAATTGATTATATGTGGCAGGTGTATCATACACATAGGTTCTGACCTTTTGTATTGATGACATATTATACCCTCTCTAAACAAATGATTCCGTCTTCGTCAGTGTAGTTATCCTCGTATGCTAATGTATAAGTTAAGTCTTCAACATAATACTTATAGTTATTCAATGCCATTTGAACTCTATCAGTGTCTTTACTATATCTTTGTAGTAAGAAGTAGACACCGAATAAAACTATAGCATCTTCAAACTCTCTACGACATTTGATTTCAGCAGTGTCATATGCTTTAAGATATGGTTGCTTAGGAGCAATTAATCTTTTATCATATCCTAATCTAATATCGTATACTTCTTTATCTCTGAATCTACATTCGATATACATCTTCTCACCTTTAGTATAGAAGATAACATCTTTATCAATGTAAGCGAAGTTACTTCTTACATCTTTCTTATCGTTTCCAACTACAATACTGTTTACTCTCTCATCAGTTAAAGCTAAACGATATCCAAGATATACTTTATTATTAACTGTAACTTTAAGATGTAGAGTTCTTCTGTAATCTTCAGGAATGTCGATGCAATATAATCCTTGTCCTAAACTTTCGAATACCATATCTTCTTCAGTTTCTTTTTCTGGAATATATATTTGCTCACCGAATTCTCTGTAACCTCTACTAGTAATATCAGCAAAACAGTTTTCGATAATTGTTTGAAGTACATTCTCAGTTAGTACATCTAAACCAGTACTCTCTCTTATTCTGTGATATAACTTTTTGTAAGTCATCATTATATCTCCCTCCCTACCATAGTTTCAATAGTCTTAAGTGCTCTAGTAGTAAGTAGTTCAAGTCCTCTATCTCCTGTAGATTCAATCAGGGTATTGGATAATTCTCTATCGCTAGCCACTTCAAGACCAAACTTTTGAATATTATTTGCTAAGTAATCATTTAACACCCAGCCATTTAGCATGTCTTCTTCTAATACAACATTAAGACTTTCACCATTTAATCTCCAAGAATTAATAGAGTGTAACTCATATTGATCTTTATAAATATTAAATAGTAACATCATATTGTTTTTCGATTTCTTTAGGAATCTATCGTATAGATTATAAAGGTTGACAGGCTTTAAATGTGGGTGGATTCTAAGGAATTCTTGAACCATTTTTACACCTACCTTTGCCAATTTAATTATAACAAAAAAAGAGGAGATAGTCCATATCTCCCCTTGAGGTGCTACTACTCAGTAACTTCTTCAGCAGCATTGATAAATGCAGCGTGAGATTTCCATGCATCAATATACATATCTGCATATTTAGTCATGATACCTTCGTAGATTTCAGATCCATCTCTTCTTTCTAATACTTGATGATTTCCAGAAGTGATCCATCCAAATTCTTTTCTTACTAATTCACCGATCTTATCAGTGTCTAATAGATAAACATTTTGATTTCTTGAATATTTATCTTTATATAATGTATAAGTATCGAATATAATATCTTTTCTTCCTAAGTGAAATGTGCTGTTTGCACTATCGATAGAATAATCTTTGAACATATACATTTGTTTTTCAACTGTAGATATGATCTTATGGTTAGATGCAACTAATTTAACTTTACTGTCATCAGCACAGTTAATTTCAATATGATCTGCCATATCTCTTAATACAGTTTCAGTTAACATTTCACCTTCTAAGTCTTGAACTGTACAGTTTAATGTTTTGTAAACATTTCTGTCTACTCCGAAGAT
>JAFVPU010000044.1 GCA_017505165.1 Clostridia bacterium | reverse complement strand
TCTACACTTGTTGCATTTACATAATAATCCTGAGGATTATAACCTTTTAGGACTAAATGCCTTTCTGATCCTAATAATGTGGTATCTGATAATGTATTTAAGATCGGAATTGTACCGCCAGCCAAATATTTCTGTTTACCGATGAAGAAATATCCAGCAAGCACATGTTCCGGCATAGCAGATAATTTATCAGCATCAGAAGATATTACATTTACTAAATTTAATGAATCAACCATCGGCATGTTTAATATCCTCCTAATAATATTTATTTAGAATAAATAGTATATCCTACAATTACAGAGGATATATATTCAGTTTCATTTTCATATGTCGGAGTAATCGTAATCTTATTTACACCAATTTCTGATGTAATTGTAAAGAACGATCCTTCATATAATTCTGCGTTATTATATTCAATAATTACTTCTTCTTTTACTACAGTATTTGTAGCAGAATCCATAAGTTTTACTGCAATATAAGGAATCATATTCCACATATCGTGAGGAAGTGTATGAACAACGATCTCTAATGGAGTATCTATATTGTCAGCAGTATGAACGTGATGTACAGTATTATATGGAGATACACCTTCATATTTACCACCATTGATATATGCTGTCTTACCAGCAGTAATATCATATACTGTAGCAGTTGTATCTGTGGCATCTGTTACATATTGAACCATCTTACCAACAATTTGTTGTCCATTTACCCAAGCAATTTTACCTTCTCTGATATCATTTTCGGTAGCATTACCAACAGTCTGAGCGGATAATAATTCCCCTTTTACAGTACCATTTCCATCATGATATCCTTCTGGTATAGTATATGTAGCACCAGCAGAAACAGTTCTAGGAGATTCATTTAAATGATCTGGCATTACACCTATTACAACACCTTTGCCAGTAACAGCAGTTTTACCCTCTCTAATATGAGGGGCTAAAGCTTCTTCATTATCTCCAATTGTCTCAGCAATTGTATTCTCAAATACATACTGACCTGTAATCTGTTTGCCATTGACCCATGCAGTTTTACCAGCAGATATATCATATTCTCCTGCATCTCCAGGAGTAATATATTCCAATGGATATGTACTGATAATAGTATCACCTGTATGGAATCCTCTACCGATAGTAAAATTATCGTCAGGGTTAAGAAGAGTATCCATTCTAGGATATACAATCATAGTACCTTCAATAAGTTCTCTATTAACCCAAGCTGTTTTACCTTCTTTAATATCTTCTGCAGTTGCTGTAGCGCTCTGATCGTTTTCATTCTTATCGAGAGTACCAACAATTCTCTGTCCATTAACCCATGCTACTTTATTGAATGCTATATCTTCGGCTGTAGCAGAACCTTCTGTAGCTTCTATAATATCTGGACATTCAACGTATCCAGTTCCATCGTGATACCCTTCAGGAATATTGATTCTTTCTCCAACTTTTAATGAGTGTTTCCAAGATCCATTATTAGGCATTTTACCAAATAACTGCTGATGATAAACAACGTCTTTAAAACCGTATTTATCCAATACGTCTTGTACAGCAGCAATAGATTCATCAGAAGTCACTTCTACGACTTTTGATGATTCATTGCTGTCGTAATATAAATTATTATTGTTCATATTAAGCTCATCCTTTCGTTAATTAGGACTTATTTAATATGATGTGAAAAAGCAGGGATAGGCAATTAAGCCTATCCCAACTAGAATAACGAATTCACTTTTAAAGTACCTGAAATCTTATTTCCGTTTACAAATGCAGATTTTCCAACAATAATATCTTTACTCGTGGCTGTAGCGTCAGATGTATATGTACCTTTTATTCCAAATAATGATTTACCTGCTGCTATATTAGATGAGTCTAATCCCATCATATATCCAGTATATGTTTCATTGGGTAATATTACATAACTTCCGTCGTTTCTATACCCAGGTGTAACGAATTTAAATACCATGCGTCCATAATCTGTAACTTCTAATGCTTCTATACTTGTATCTTCAACAGGTTTCATCGTACCGGTAATTTTACTACCATTAATCCATGCAGTTTTACCAAATACAATATCAGATGGAGATGCTCCATTATCAATTTTTGTTAAATCTGCAAGATCATACATCTTTATTGTACTTGTACCTTCATGATATCCAGGAGGGATTTCGAATGTTTCTCCACATCCTATCAGTTTAGTAAAAGATTCATTTACAGGAATATTTCCATATTGAGATACTCCATTTGCAGCAAATGTGACCGTCTCTAATACATCATCTGCAGACGCAGCAAGAGCATCAGAAGGATCGTCATACATCATCAATCCTACATTCTGTATCAGCATAATACCACCTTCCTATAACGGAATAACAGATACAACTTTCGATTCTCCATCAGGCAATGGATCACAAAAACTTGTCACTTTGATAAGATACTCTTTACCAGATTCCATTCCATTAATTTCAATAGAACTTCTACCCCCAGCAGTTCTATTACTTCCCGGGCCCTGATAAATGATTATATCTTTTCCATCCGTTACGTTAGAGATAATTACTCCACCATATGGACCAACTGCAGGATTAGTCCATGAAATAATTGCACTTTCAACACCTATCTGAGAACCGATATTCAATGCTGATTGTGTTTCTAACATTCCCGTTATCTTTTTTCCTTTACTATATACTGTTTTTCCCTTAATAATTTCGTATGGATCAATATCGTCTCCATCTTCTGTAAACAGCCCTTGTATTCCATATATGGATTCTCCATATTTAATAGAATTTACATCCATATCTTCCAATGCAATAATATCATCCATAGATACAATGATATCAGTTGTCTTTGCATATAAACCGTCTTTAGGAATAATAAGTTTTACATTATAATTTTCATCGAATTCTAATTCCGGTTTAATTTGTCTTTCTGGATACAAATTACCATGGACAAGTTTACCATTTACATATCCACTTTTACCAGGTAATATATCTAAGCTTGTAGCGTTAGCTTCTGTAAAGAAATATAATGGCATACCAATTACATTTACACCGTTTTCATATATACCTTCTGCAACTGTATATGTATCTCCAATTCTTGTTACATCATCGATGCCGAGATAATTATCATTTGCTGTAAACGTTTTCAGCTCACCAGTTTCTTCAATTCCAGATTCACCAACGAAAGTAGATCCAGATCTAACAGACATTGTGGTTGCGGTAAGATTCTCTGCGGTTACTTTAACAGCAAAGTTTGAATTTAAAATCATAATAAACCTCCTATAATTTTATAAACACGGAGAGGATCTAATGACCCTCTCCAGAGATTTATAATTATGATTTGATGATTTCGTAATACTTCTCGATCTGAGCAGCATAGTGTTTGAACAGGTCTACACAAACTGTAAAGTTTGCCATGTTCCATTCCATGGATCTGTTTGTAAATGCAAGACAGTATTTGAAAATTCTGTCAATTTCTTTACACGCTCTCTTATCAGCTTTGTATTTCATAATGAGACCGTCGTATGCTTTCTGTGTAG
>JAFVPU010000043.1 GCA_017505165.1 Clostridia bacterium | reverse complement strand
GAACCTATCTATACTTATCAAATACCAGAAAGGGTGGGAATAATCAAATGATAAACTATGTTATCAAAAAGATGTATAATCCACTTAATGAGATCCGTATCAACTTAGGTGAAGATCTTCCATTATGGATATACGTCAAAGAAGCTATTCGTGATATCGAAGTTCTTAATATATTGAACCTTTATAACACGAATAAAAATGTTGTTGCACCATTTATTCATGTCTACAACTGGAGATGGAATCCCAGACCACAAGCACATGAGATTCAACATCGTCGTAGAGAAACAGGTACAAAGGTTCGTACTAAAACTGTCGGTGATGTCAGAATGGGTATTCTCAGTTTCGACATGTATGCTGGGGCAAGAGATAAGAATGAAGATCTTGAAGAATTCCTGATGCTCGATAATAAGATATATATTCCGATCGCGGATGAACGTGGTAGATATCTGATTGATAATATATACTATCCAGAGTATCAGTTAGTTGACAAGTTGCTCTATCCTAAGGGAGAGAATTTCATAACATTAAAATCATTATTACCCGTTGATGTTAAATATGAAAGAGCTGTGGAAACATCTATTGAGGGATTCCTGGTTGAATCTAGAGTGGGAATGGTTAAGATATTCTCTACCATGGAACCGATACTTTCATGTTTCATGCATGTACCTTGTGTACTCTCATATCTTGAGGTTTTTCCGATATTACAATTCTGTGACCAGGTACTTTCTGACACAGATGACTATGCATACTTCAAACCATTACCCGATAGAGATATCTACATTAAGGGTCATAAGAAAGGTCTTAATGAGTTTGACTATGTTCGTTCAATACTCGTTATGGCATGTCATCTCATTAGAAAACATAAACCTGAGACACTTCAGGAATTACTCAATCCAGGTTGGTGGATATATGAATTGTCATACTGTGATAATATTATCGAACATCGTGGTGCTTGTCATCAGATGTATGTCACACGTATGTTAGACACTATATCAGCTCAAGTATTACCAATACCTGATATCGATAAACGTATAATGATCTCATTATTGAAGTATGTTATTCAGACAGAGTTCTCAGATGTTAATATACTATCATTCGAAAATAAACGTCTCAGATTGAATGAGGTTATATCCACAATCATAACTGCTACAGTGTCTGATAAACTGAAGAAGATGTTCAGTTTCGGAACATTGTTGAAGACAAAGGATATGCAATCTCATCTGAAGTTTCAACCCGATATCATATTCTCAAAATTGTATAATCTCCAAACAGTTACGACAATTGATTTTGCGAATGATATGGACTATCCTCAATTGTTGAAGTATACACGTAAAGGTCCTAATAGTTTAGGTAAGAATGATAAACACAAAATAAGCCATGCTCATAAACAGCTACACCCATCGATGATCGGTACAATTGATTTACTTGATTATACTAAGGAAGTAGGTCAATCGGGTATGCTTAGTCCTTACGGTGATCTGGATGCGTTATTTACTAAGGACATCAGTAAATATCCAAATGTTAAATTCGATCTGTATCAATTTATACAGAACGAGTTCCCGAATAATGCTGCGGTAACATTCAATGCAACTAACTTAGCTGAATATAACGGGATACTTGATAAACTCGTTAAGTCATCTTATATAAATCTTGATTATAGATATAAAGGGGATGACCCAATTTGAGAATCGATTCAATACTGCATAGAGGTAATATAAATAAGGAACTGAGACTGACTTACACATATGAATATCAACCAACTGGTCAATATCAAACGATTACTGTTAAAAGTGATGATAGAATCATTATTAGACCATCATTCAGTATATCAATTTCTGAAGGGTTTAATAGATCGAGGCTATTTCTACCATCAAACAAGTATCACTCATTTGTTTCGTTATTGAGAAAATCAATCGATCTCATATCTAAGAATCTTTATGAAATATTTCCAAACGTTGATAGAATAGAATTTGAAGCTGATTCTAGGGTGTTGGAAAGATTTCAGACTGAACAGGCGCTATCTACCGATGGAATAACTGCTATACCGTGTGTGTGGGTGGATTCAACTGGATCTTGTTTTCCAGGTGTTCGTCTAAATTCATTAAATGGTTCGGTAAGTATGGCTCTCGAAGATGCTATGCCAATATCCGAGTTATTGAATGTATTTGATCCGTATTGTTATGGTCTTGAGATATTCAGAGCAGTGAATAATTTAGTTACAAAATCATGATATATAGGAGGGCTTTGAGCCCTCCTATATTTTTTATATCATATTCGATATACACCACTTAGTCTATTGACAAATGATGTGAAATCGTTTACCATTGGTGCTTGACCTAGATTGTAGAAGAAGTTTCCGTTATTAACGGCTGATGCAGCTAATGCTAATTTAGAGACGAGTCTGATGCTAGGATTAACCCTGTACTTATCAACACCAGCACACTGAGCGATATAATCAAACATTGTGTCATTGTTTAGAAATGTCGATATCTGGTTCATTCCAGAAGTAACAAGAACGTGTTGTAGATCAACAATCTCAATAGATACATCTATTGATAATGGGTATCCATGAATTGATACGCCTCTACCATCTGGATTTTTTGTTGTTGATACCGATTTAACCATACCTAATCGAGTACCCCATAAACCAGGTATATTACATTGAATCAGTGGTGGATAATTGTATGCTGCAGCTGAATTCTTAGACATTTTCGGTATTACCAGACACAGTATATAGAAATATGGCACTAACACATCAATCAAGTATGAATATGGATCTCCACCTGATGCAGCAAGATGAACTTTCAAAGTCATACCAGTTGTAGTATTATGAGTCTTGAAAATCTGAGGATATATCGTATGATCACCCGTAAATGATCTACCAAGACTTCCCAATATAGCTGCAGTGAATCTACCCATTCCACCAGTCATTGTAGTTAATATTTTTTCAGCTTGAGCAGTTGCTGCACCAGCTATATTAACAACTGCATCATCAATTGCATTTTGTGAAGAGTTTGTTATAAATGCAATTTCAGCTCCAAGACCATTGTCTTGATTGATGACATTTGAATATATTATAGACTCACCGATTTCATTGGTGAAGCTTTCATTTGAACTGGTTGGTTCACACATGAATGAAACATATTGTGAAGTATCACCGGTGAAACTATCAATTGCTGTAACCATTCCCAGACCATCAGTAGGAGTGATGAATCTATAGTTACTCCATACATCACTCTCTTTATCTACTTTTACATCCATACCTATCGGGTATAAAGCATCACCAATACGAACACACGATTTCTGTAAACCCAACATAATGATTGCGGTATTTATCATCATCTTAACATTGTTTATGTAACTATACCAGTCACTTTCAAATGTGTAGAATGGTTGTTGTACTGACAGAGATGTTTTTAATGGAGCTAGCAATTGTCCACCAAATACATCACTGAGTTGCTGAAGAATATCATCTATTGAATCACCTAAATTAGAGACAGCTGTGTCACTATCGATATCTGTTAAACCGGCTGATCCAGCAGTAGTTGTGGTTGATGGTGTAACTGTTGTTGTTTCACCATTCTCATTCTCAACAATTATTGGTTCCACAGTCTGTTCAGTTGATGTTGCTCTGTTTAAAGTTTCGAGCTCTATTTCTGTTGCAATTACCTGAGAAGTCGAAGCACTCAACACATTGGTATCCGTATTATCGAATATATCATACTTAGACAAAGCTTTTGCATAGTTCAACACAGATTTAAGTGCGGAAGTAATCGTATTCATACCACCGGTGAATATAGCTCTACCAACTGTAAAGTTTGCGATTTGTGAATCTTGTAGTATCTTGGTTAGATAGAAATCACCTACTGGACCAGGTGTGTTGGTCTTACTGCTATCAGCACTTAACAGTCTCATGTCATTGAGATGTGTAAGCTGTGGTGGTGCACCAAACAAACGTGGTGAATATGTTTGTAATAAAGGAGACATCTGGAAAGGTTCTTCAGAAGGAGAATTGTTGTCGATCTGACCACCTGAACCAGGTAAATAAAATTTAGCCATAATATACACCCTTTCATATTAAGTAATTAAAAGGAGGTCTATCCTAAATGAAAGTAATCAGTATTTCTAATCCTGAAAAGAATGATGAACTTGAATTTGCGGAGAGTCTGTTAAGTAGATCAATATTCAATGATAAATTATTTGATAGAATACACTTCAAGATTGTGATAAAGTTAGATGATCCATCTGACTATTTATATCGCATACTATGGGAGTCTGTATATCTTAACAGATCAAAAATATCTCGATGTGATCACACTCAAGATAGAATCATACTATATCCATCATTATCAGAAATCATTGGATATATCTATACAACAACACCACCAAGATTAGCTCATCTCATTCCTGATTCGATTAAGACAATTGAGGAAATAAATAATTCGATAACACAATTCCTTATGGATGATAACAGTGGTCAATTAATCACATATCATTCCTATTTTAAACAGTATATGAGACTCGGTCGGTTTGAAACCAAATTCACATATAATAAGGAACGAGCATCATTGATAATGGGAAGTATTAACGATATCGAGGTTGACTCCGTCGTGGACATTGAATCATCACCTCTATCCATCGATGATCTGTTAGTATATGATAAGACTGATAACGGTGGATGTATACAGATGACATTATATTATAAGAATCCAAAAGATACTGGTCCCGTATGTGAAATGATATCTTCAAAACTCGATGGTCCACATATGTGGGAAATATCTAATGTATCACAGGATGACAGTGGTATTTATATTACTATATTCACAATGAATTATGATGGTAATATGCCATTGTTCATAAGAACCATATTAGAGAACCAATACCATTAATATCAATATGAGTGGGCATAATGCCCACTCATTTTTATTAATTGAACATATATATCTTTTTATTGATAATTGATATATGTCGTATTCTAAAATTTATAATTTAAAGACATATATAATTCACGTGATAGTTACTAATAGCAAGTCACTAAAAAATTGAAAAGGAGATGCGTTTAAATGAACTTTGCTAAAGTGGCAATAGGCGTTGTATCTGTGATCGTAGCAGTAGGATCCGTGATACTGGCTGCAACAAAAATTTCAGCTGAAACACCTACACTCGAACATTGTGAGGATATTGCACAACCCGTATATCAGCAACCAAATTATGGCAACGTTCAGCCTGTATATAACAGCTGTAACAATCCACAACCGACATTCAATCGGTATGTTTGTAATCCAATGATGAATGTGAGACCTGTATACAGTCAGGTTCCAACATTTAATCAACCTATTTACAATCAACCAATGAATATTGTCCCAATGTATGTTAATCCGAAATATTTACCTGGATATTATTCATACCCAACCGATAATCCTTGGCCTAGTGCGATGGATGTTCTCAAGCAACCACAACAACAGGTCAATCAGAATCCATCGTTTAACCGACAAACACCGGTATATTACCGACCCAATTATGATCAGAATTCCAGAAGATATTCGAATAATATACCATCATCAAATCAGTATAGTCCATTTGATAGATTGATAAACAACTATGGTCAATGTAATATCAATTGTAATCAAATACCAAATAACGGATATAATCAGTATGTTAATAACACATATTATTCAGGATATGATTATCCTTATTATGAGCATAATAGATATCGCTACTCTTCACCAAACACAGGATACCAGTATAATAGTGGTAATATATACAATCAGCAGTATCCAAGTAATTCTAATGGGATGAGTAGCATCCCAGGAGTCCGATGTAATGTATACGAACACAACATTTTGGAATCCGACAATATAGTTAATCCTTTTGATAATATTCCGGGAGATGATAATATTGAAAGATGTGATGATTTCAAAAGAGATCCCGGTGTAGTCGATATATTCATTCAAAAGACAGAAGAACCTATTGCGTTATAATATATGGAAAGGAGATACGATTATGTATACATCAAGTCGTATAAGGATACCACATGATCCTTAGATATGTCAAGTATCAAAAACATGTGGGAAATATTTAAAAGGAGGAATTTATAATGAATCAGAATTTTACTACAGCGTATCCCGGTCAGGACAATGGCACGAAACAGATCTCAGGAACATCTACTACTGATAAAGTGTTTGACTTCCTGCAGCTTGGTCTTGATGCCAGTAAGGCAGGTGTAAACATCATCAATGGTAATCCTGACTCAAGAAGAAACAACAACTTTAATCCTATGGGTGCGGGATACAATTATGGACAGGCACCGATGTATTCAACATATGTTGGTTGTCCGTATCCTTACAATGAGACTGTAACACCACCACCGTATTCTAACTTCTATGGTGGTAACAACTTCGGTATTGGTGGAAACTTTGGATTTAACCAGAACCAACCAAATGTGATGCCGAATTATAACTCACCATACTTCAACACAACTCAGCCTTCAGTAACAGGTTATCCTGGTTTCTGGAATACAATGTATGGTAAGTAATAATGGCATTCTATGATGAGTGTGTTAAAGTCACTACGACTGACAGAATACACATTGAAATTGAAGACATCAATGTTCCTGACAAGTATATTACAGCGACTAATTCAATAATCGAAATTATGAGACCTAAGTTGGATAAACTCAAAATTGTCAGTATTGGGTTTATCGAATCAGAATTAGTTAACAAAAACAAGTTCATATCAAAGCTCGAAGCGAGTACTGACAATGGTGATATACCTGATGCAATAATATGCAAACTCGCTCGAGGTTTATATGACAAAAGTATTAATGAAGTAACAGATGAACAGCAGACAATAATAAAAGTTCTCGCATGTTACATTTGTATACTAAAATAAAATCCAGGAGGAAAACATTATGAACTATGTAGACACAAACAAAAACGATTTCGACAGCATACCTGTTGTACCCACACCACCCATTGTCACAGCTGGTGACATGACAGACGAGACAACGACACCTACAGCCAACCCGGCTCCCGCATCTGATCCCGAGCCCATTACTTCAACAGCTAAGGATGATGATATCGACGTAAGTGTCAACAAGGGTAATATCGCAAGACGTGCTATCGATATCTACGATGTTACATCCGGTGATATCGTTAACTATCTCCAGAATCAGCTTGGATTCACAGTAAACTGTGACTTCGATATGTGGAGTGGTTTAAACGGTATGGGATATATCCGTATGAGACTGGTAGCAGATGCTAAGAATGTAATCAGTGGTGCCGGTGGAAAGGACTACGTTGATCGTTTCCTGTACAATAACGCTGCAGGATATAAGATTGATGAAAGAGTTATTAACGTACTCACACCTTTCATGTACCCATCTTCAATTGTTGATATTCTCAACAATCCTGAGTATATGGCATTTATCAGAGATCGTGGTATTTACGGTGAGAGACTCAAAGAACTCATTCAGTACCACCAGCTCACATACAATCAGAAGGCAAACGCATTCTTCGTGTACCTCAGAGCAGAGCGTATTATCGATGATATTCTCACAAGTGTTAAGACAAACAAGATTGAGGGTGTCCGTAATATCACACGTGTTACACAGACATCACCTGGCAATTATTGCTGGGAAGTTCAGATCGCTCGCAACAATTCATCTATCAGTGATGTATCTATTGATGCAATCTTCGGCACAGCGTCAAACAAGTAATAAACATATATCAGTAATGGGGATTAATTTCCCCATTACTGGTAATTTGTTGATTTGAGGAGATAATATGCTTGAAATTTATGAAATGATAGAATTGCTGGATGACTTTGTTAATGATAACACTCGACAAGTTCAAGTTGTTGGTGGTATTACTGGTACTGATATTTTCAGAATGACAGTTGATGCGGCTTTGGGTAAATACAACTTCTCAAAAGTATTAATGATAGAAGGATGCTACGATTATATCGGTATGAACAAGAATGGTGTAGTTAACTATGTATACTATGCTAACTTATTCTTGGATGTACCATGTGATCCATTAACGCCTATCGAACCATTCACGCCGAAACTATTCAGACCTAAGATACAATTCGAGATTCGAATCGATACCAGATTAATTTCAGGATATCAGTGTATTATCATTAATAATGCACATCTAATCCCAATAAAGATGTTGGAAGCTATTATTCAATATGCTAAGAATCAAGGTTCTAAAGTATGTGTCGTAATAGATCCATTTGACATTGGTGGAGAGAACTGGAGAGCACCAACAATAACGGATTCATTATCTAAGTTATCGTCATTAACTGCTATGGCTAGAGAGATATATAACGTTGATACAAGGTGTATTGATAAACGTGTTAAAGGCGGTATATCGGAAGCTAAAGTAAACCGAAGAAGCATCGGTAAGATTGATGATAAGCAGTATATTACTAATGATGATGTCATGCTCGATGCAGTTCGTCATAAACAATTGCAAACACCATTTAGAAAGAATCAGAAAGTCATAGTGACCGATAATAGTATAAATGCAACAATTGATCAGTATAATAGTAAGATGTCACTATTTAAAAACTCAATGTGTGTTATCATGTCACCTATATCGAGTCCTATGTTGAAACTTCGATTCTTTAATTCTCAAAATGTATACTACGCAGCTATATCATATCTTGATGATGCTCCGCGTGGTACAATAAAAGTGAAACCAGCAAATATACTATCAGCGGTTGAGAGTTCGCATCATAGATACAATACATCGGTCATTATTGGTGTTGAACAAATGAATCAACGTGAAAAGTATTCTATCATAAAAAATAGTAAGAATGTAATAATCGGACATCTTTCATAATGTCCGATTATTTACATACGAAGGAGGTGTATGAGATGTTTGGGTTTAAATTGATAAGAACTAAAAAGAGAGATTTAGAGGATCTTGAAGTTTTCAAATCAACTGTCAGGCAGTTAGACGAATACATTAAGCAACTATACATGGTTATAGACCGTCAAAAATTGATAGATCTGCAGGGGATTCAAATGGGGTTTAATTTAATTGAATATATAAAGGTTGATTCATCAATATACGCTGAAAACCGATTTTCTACTCCACTCCAAACATTTTGTATCTTTGATGTAATTAAGGAGATAAGTAGAACTTATTCCGAACTAATCAGTGTGACATTGTCCGTAGTAGAAAGATGCGGTTCAGCTCCATCAGAAGAAGCATTACACGATGATGAAGAACTTCACTCGTTGTTCCGAATCATTATGATTAAGAAAAGTTCATGTTTGAATGCAATAAGGAAGTTAATACATACGATGTTGTATGATAATGAACGTATCAATCTTGGGGTAAACATTATTAACGACTACTACAAACATCGAAATATTAAACCTCCAGAGGCTAACCCAGATGATATTACGTTCACTATAAGATTTGCCAATCAACATAATGACAAATCCAAAACAAAAATAAATGCAAAGGAGAACTAAAATGTTTGACAACACAACAATGGCTGCGTTGGGATATGAGCCGATGTATAATTATACACAGTATTCCAATGACAAACATGTCAATGTTATTCCTGAAGAAGATTTCAAGAGACTTATCATTGATACGTTTGCTACAATAGTAGATACACTTAGATCCACATATGGACCATATGGTTCCACTATCGTTATTTCAGAAATGAATGAGGTAATGTCAACCAAAGACGGATACAATGTATTCAATGCGATGAGATTCTCAAATCCATATAAGCAGATGGTTTATCAGACAATTGCTAAGATCATCAAACGTGTGAATGATAATGTTGGTGATGGAACCACTTCATGTATGTTACTTGCATCTGAGTTATTTGTGAGAATATCGAATGTTGTGAATACAGCTGATGATAAACGCAAGATTCTTAACGTACTCACCCAAATTGAGAACTATCTCCAGGATAAAAACGTCATTGATTCAGATATGAATGATGGAGTGATATCAAGAGTGAATGATAAGAACACCATCAGTCATCTTATTAATGTTGCTAGTAACTATGATGAGAAGCTCACATCCGTATTAATGGATGCTATGAAACCGGTATTTTCTGACGACGGTGTATCTGTGAGAAATGTTATAGTTGACACAGAGGTCACTAATGACCTTGATGCAGATGCAACATATAGAATAGATTTCATGCCTGGCAAATATCGTGTCCGTGTTGATCTTGATACAGATATCGGAATCACCATGTTCAATAAAGTTGATGCTAAGATCTTACTGTTCAGACATGAACTCCGTGCAGCTGACTGGGAAAAGATTATAGCTAATTATGATTGGTCAACGAGAGTTCTTATTTTATCTAGAGGATTCTCTGAAGACTTCTTACACGCGTGGAGATTGTATGCTGGAAGAAGACAGACAGTTGCTGAAAGACTCCTTGTGCCTGTAAAGGTTATGGGAACTCGAGTACAGAATGAGATATCTGATCTTTCAGCACTTCTCAATATAGAAGCTAAGGATATCCATAACGGTGATGATATTAAATATGAAGAAATGTCTGTTCACACTGTAAGTATCTTCAAGGGAAATGCATTATGCTTCTATAACGTTGAGACACCAAAAGAATATGTTGAGACTCTCAGATATGAAAGAGATAACGATGCTGGTAAATCTTATATAAGTTATGATCAATATACTAAGAGAATCAACGCATTGTGTCTCAATAATGAGGATACAATCATAACCGTTAAGGCTGGTTCCAAACTTGAAACAGAAATGATCAAGGATAAGATCGATGATTGTGTGTCAATTGTTGAATCTGCAATTAAGACGGGTACAGTTCCTAATCTGCTATGGTATGCTAATCATAGAATTCAGAATCTGATTGATCATAAGTATTCTGATTCGTATATGGATATTCTCGAAGCAATTAAGGAATCAATCCACAGCGGTGTATTTGACACTATTTGGAGATCCAAGTATAATAATGCAGAAGATCTTATCACAAAGGAATTGTATGAGAAACTTGAAGCTACCAAAGAAATATTCTACAAGTCTGAATACACATCATATGATATCATTGAAGAGAAATATGTTAACTTCTCAGAATATCCAACATCAGCTCAGTACGACCTTGAGGTACTCGTTGCATCAATTGCAATCGTTAAGTATCTCATCACATCACGTGCATTTATCTTTGATGCACATCTGTTAAACCCCGTATCCGATGTAGGACGATATATTCAACATTAACAAATAATACATAGAGGGCTTAAAGCCCTCTATGTGTTTATGATTAATCTGCTTTACAGAACAGAATATTACATTTCAAACATAAAGGAGATTATTCTGTAATGAAGTTGAAAAATACAATTTACAAAAATATCGCCAGTATATTGGCGTCGGATGATATGACATTTAAGACAGCCAAAAACATAGTATTATTTTCACGTCTGATTTCAATATACCCCTCGAAATCAATATTCTGTTTAATATCTCATAGGATCATTTCATATATAGAAAGAAACATCATCAATGTTTCATTAATGATTGATATTATGAAAGATGAAGGTGAAGATGACGAAATCATTTCTAATATAGAAATGCTTAATCGCTCACCTTCAATCAAAACCAGATCAGAAGTCGAGAGGTTATGTGAAGTTTTATCGGATTACGTTAAATTCTATAAAATATTACAGGCTGAAGATTCATTCATAACATCTCTTGATTTGATTAGAGATGATGATGATACGAATATAAAAGGTCGTACAGATGCATTGTATAAAGCTGCTACAGCTGTAGTCAATGCATATGAGTCTGTAAACACATCATCAACTCTACATTCATTTGATACTGATGAAGTGGATGGTATGAAAACGGTTGTTGCGACAACTAAGGACTCACGAGATTCTAATAGAGTAATACTCACATCTATACGAGGTCTGAATTCAATACTATCACCGGGCTATCTTGGTGGATGTCTGTATCTATATTGTGCGTTACCAGGTAACTACAAGAGTGGTATATTATTGACATCACATGTTGACACTTGTCGATACAATCAGCACATTGTTAAAAGCTTGAATGGTAAAACACCAATATCAATGTATATATCAATGGAAAACAGTATGACACAGACTATTCGAAGACTTTGGGCATTACTGTATCCCACAGCAGATATGTCTATGTTTACTGTGGATGAAGCAACTGACATGATTAAGAAAGCTTTATCCGAGAATGGTTTTAGATCAGTTATTCTATACTATGGATACCGTGAGAAATCAACAGCTGATTTAGCAAATATCATTCGTTCATATAATAATGATAAATATGAAGTCGTTGCAGTCTTTCTTGACTACATTAAACGTATTAGACCTGCTAGAACAGATACAGCTGCAACATCTTCTGAGAAAGCAGAACTTCATGCTATCATGAACGAGTTGAAAAATATAACTGTTGAGTTTGATATACCGATTGTATCAGGTCATCAGTTCAATAGAGAAATGGCTAAAGCTGTTGATAATATTGTAGCTAATGGTGGGTATAACAAAACTAATGAAGTTCTTGGTAGATCAGGTGTATCTGTTGCTTGGGAAGTTATGGAAGTTGCTGACTGGTTAGCTAGTATGAATATTGAGAACAATGGTGAATCAAAAATGCTAATGATCAATGCGGCTAAACAACGTGATCTTGACTCGTCTCAAGACAATTCATTCACAGGTATTAGACATCCATTCTTGACATCACAGTCATTTGCATTGAAACCAGATATATGTGAGACAGTATCATTATCGACACCGATATATTATGGCAAACAACACACGAATTACGTTGCGAATATCTAAAATTTATTAATTCGCAATATATATAATTTATTGGAGAAAGTGGTACATCGTATTACTTTCTCTAATATACAAAAGGAGGAAAAAATATGTCCTTAGCAATCAACTATCAGAACCGTGTGATCGGACCTAATGACGTCATCGACTATTCGGAGACTATCAGACAGTCCTATCCAGCAGTGACGATTCAGATGGAGCAGTTTGTTGGCTTTAAGGTTTTATGCCGTGACATGAATGCGCATCTGATATCTTCAGAAACCAGATTCAGACAGATTGAATCTAATCTCGGATTTCTCATCAATACCGGATGTTTAATCAGAGAAGCTCACGCAAATGATTCATTCATTGAGATCAATGGTAACCGTATTGGAAATGGTTTCTGGGTAATCACACTCCCTGTACCGAAAAGACTGATGGCACAGCAGCTTAGTCAACTTGACACTGTACTTGATACATTGTCGTCTGTATTCGGTATAGTACCGTCAGGAATGGTTGAGATTAATGTATCCGGCAGATGTCTCCCTCACGAGACTGAAGGAAGATTATCATCTCTCATTATTCCTACAAAGAACTGTATGGGTTATACACCAATCAGTCCAACAAATACACCGTATAAGTATGGTGCAGTAACACGTATTTCAGATGAGTATATGTGTTTCAGAACAAGATGGAGATATGACACGACTAATGTTCCATCAAAACCCAGCGTCGAAGATATTGCTGTAATAACACAGCTTGTATCTTCAATATATAATTAAATCATAAGGAGGAAATAACTATGGCATGGATTGATCCCGATTGGCCTACAGAGATAGGTAATTTCATCGCAAACACATATCAGATGGATCAGATGTTAAACAACCAGTTCTATTACAACGGAGGTACTGCTATTCCTATGGGACCAGGACCTGTGAATCCGTTTGATAATGGTCAGTATGCTGGTTCCAGAAGAAACACCGGATTCAATAATCCTATGATGGATCCTAACGCAGGTAATCTGAATCCTTCAAACTATCAGACAGGTATGTCTACACCACCGACATTCGCACCCACACCTCAGCAGCCGGCATTTAATTCTCTGGTGGACACACGTCGTAACCAGACCATGATGCCTAATAATGATCCTTGGGCTACTAAACCTCTTGGAGCACCCACATTTAATCCTGCTCCCACACCCACAATTTCACAGCCTCCCACATATTCACAGCAGCCTTGCTTCTGCTATAATGGTGGAGGATATGGTTATGGATATGCACCAAATGGATTGAATTCACTCTATGGTGACACATTGAGTTATGACCGTAGATGTCAGGCATGGGATGCACAGCAGACCAGATACTACACACCTAATCCTGGTAATATCTGGAATAACAATCTGAACCCCTCTGGTTACAGAAATGATATTCAGATGACTGTGAATCCTAACTTCACACAGGTTCAGCCCACATGGTCGGAAATTGTAGACAGAAACTTTAGCATCAAGTAATGTAATATCATGGGGGCTGAACAGCCCCCATTTTATTTTTATAATTTGAAAGGAGGAATTATAAAAATGAGTACAACAACATTAGTGACATACCGTTCTAGATTAAATACACTCCCATTAGAGTTGAAGATGAAACTCGGAGAAGTATCATTCCAAAAGGGAATGTTAGCGTCTTCTAGACGAAATCGTATGATAGAACTACTGAAAGATTATAAGTTACCATTTACTGAGATAGGTACTGGAACAAACAGATTCGTTTTCAAATACGATTCATATGTAATCAAAGTAGCTCTCGATAAAGAAGGTATTGCTGATAATCGACAGGACTGGGTTATCGCTGATATGTTGACACCTGATATTGCATACACTCATGAAATTAGTAAAGGTGGACACTTATTGATTGCTGATTATTGTCCCGCCTTTACGTCGTATGCGGAAATGTCCATGTATATGAAAGAAATAAAAACGATACTTCAGAGATGGAGTACGCGATTCTTACTTGGTGACGTGGGATTCTCAAAGGTTAATTATGCTAACTGGGGATTGTCACCCGGAGGTAAACCAGTTTGTATAGATTACTCATATATATTTCCAGCATCGATGGATCTGTTTAAGTGTATATGTGGTAATAAGACAATCGAACCATATGACACATCTTATACCTCGTACAAATGTTCAGCTTGTGGTAAGCGATATGAAGACCGTGACTTAAGATCACGTATATCTCAAAAGACTCGACTTGAAATGTTTAATAATACGAAAGGTATAATCATGTCAGAACCATATCAAGAGTTTGTAGTTGATTCATCATTATTACCTGAGGAGCGTAATCCCGATGCACCTACAGTAAGTGAGATAGCTAATAATCTCGTGAACAGAGTTAACTTCGATAAGCCATTCTTTTAATATGGAGGATTCCATATGCATTATAGTAAACTTATTGTGACTGATATGAGATCAAAACCTGTTGGGGTATCCGATGGGAATGGTGCTATCCTTGATGCGTTGGTTAAAAGCATCAAGGATATTGCATCAAAGACTGATTTCAAATACAACGATTCAAACCAATCGAATAAGTTAAGTGTTGAACAGATAAATGAATTAGCTGGATATATGTTATATCTCGAGGAAACATATTTCAGTGATACAAAGTATCTTCATTTATCAGGCAAACTATTCAAGGGTTTATTGGAAAATATTCCCGAACATATATTTGACGAGTATATCGACGCTCGTTATAATATGCAGGTACCGGATATAATGAACCCGATGTTCTATTTCTATATATTCTGGGTGAATGAACCATGTAATGGAACATTCGAGTTCGTTGATATCATAAACAAATTATACAAGGAGGAGTTTTCAAATGAATAAGGATATTAAAGTTGATGGAAATCCCAACAAATTCGGTGAGGCAACTCGCCACACTAAGGAGAATAAAGGTCGTTTTGATCTTATTCCTGGAGAGGTAATTAATGGTCTGGCAGAACTGATTGGAGAGGTATTTAAGAAAAGAAAAAGTTACAGTATAACACCACTCACAATTATGAAAGCTGCAAATGACGGGGCTTATTTATCTACAATATTAATGATGATTGCTTACAGCAAGAAATCGAAACTTGAAGGATTCAATTTTGGTGATGAAGTGACATTCACATATGTTGATGTATCGTCGGAGTTATTTGTGATGCTGTCTGATCTCGCAATCCATTTCCAGAAGGGTGCTGAAATATATGGTGAAAGAAATTGTGAGAACGGTATTCCACTTTGGAGTTTCAGAGACTCTGGAATACGTCATCTCACACAGTGGATCAGAGGACTTGATGATGAACCACACTATATTTCAGCTATCTGGAACTTCGTGATGGCAGTATGGACAATCTGGAATCATCCTGAAAGATGCGAGGGATATGACGGACCTGACTTGATTGAATCATCAGATGAAGATGATTGCAATGATGGTAAATGTAAATGTTGTGAATGTAAACACGATTGTGAGGATTGTATATACGAGGCTGAGCCTTGTGATGATGCATCAGATGAAGAAGATACTGATGATATACCAGCAAAAGAACCTAACAATGATCGCAGACAGAGGATCAAAGTACCTGATGATAAAACGGGTAATTCTGAGTACGAGGATTTACGCAAAATCTCAGAAGAGTTCAAGAATATCTTTGAATCCTGTGGTGTCGAGATTGACGAAGTTAAAGCATATACTTTTGATCCTATCAATTGTAAAACTGAGGATATCACAGACAAACTCTTCGGTGCTGAATCGAATGGTGGTAAGTCCGCAAATAATGAACATAAACAGTCGACTGGTATACCTGAATGGATGACCGTTACAACAACACGGCATCGTGGATACGATCCTGGTAACGTTATGATTCATAAAGTTGTACATGAAAGAAACACTCAACCGAGTAAGGAAGAGATCATCAATAAACTTGTTGATGTATTGAATAAGATTCTTTAATATCATATTATAGGTGGGGATAATTCCCCACCTAAAAATATATATTATTTGTCTGAAAGGAGATGGTGATATGATTGTCACTTCTAAAAGATGTTTTTTAAATGTACTGACACAGATCTGTACACTGGACGTTTTATTAAATGCCAACTACTATATGGCTGATATTAAGTCACCAACAGGAACGGTTAATCTTCAAGATACCTTATCCTATGATAATGGTGAACTTGTTGTAAAGAACGAGATGATTCAATGTGTTAACTCGTTCAGTCAGTATAATATTAGCTATTGTCCCGAAACATTTCTCAGTCCAGATTGTTACTTCACAAGTTTGTTAACGGGTATATCTGAAGGAGTTCCTGAAAATAACAATGATTGGTTTATAAATCATTTGAATAAATCAGACACGATGCTGAAGACCTATAAATGGTTATTTAAGGATATGCCAAAGGGTAATGGTGAACAGATACTGGTGTATAGTAGTGATTCCGCTGTAGCCAATTCGGTATATCTCGTATGTGAATATCTGTCAATGAACTTCGGTTGTGATATCATATTCATTGATCCTGCATATCGTAAAGGTGTTAAAGGAAAAACCAATTATACGGGTGACAAGAATTATGGTCAACAAAACATAATGAGGTTGAGAGATTATGCATTATACAAAGACTTCCAAGCACATATAACGGAGGCAGGATACTATGAAGGTAGTGGCAACTTAATAACATTCGTATCATCATTTGATGTCAATGAATTGATTCATCTGTACAATGTCGTATTTCCTAATGAACCTTTACCACCTGGACAGTACACGACTGAGCAACTGAGAGAGATCATAATTGGTATGGCAATGAGATATGTTCCAAAGAGAAAACTTAATAATCTGATGATAAATGATGCTGATTATGAAGAATTGTTGGGACAATATGCTGATGATGATGGTATATATTAACAAATAAAAAGAAGCTAACAAAGCTTCTTTTTTGTATAGGAGTGATATAATTATGAACACACCCAATCAGAATAAAGCACAAAATCCAATGTCAGAATATTTGTTGAAATTGCAAATGATCGTAAACAATACTGAGTTCAAGAATAGAGAAATTGCAATGAAGTATGAGACTGTCAAATCTAAAGAACTCGGTGATGCATATGTGAGAGCGATGGATAAGACTGATATATTCGAATCGTATGAGTATTCAACAAGTGAAATTAGTAGTATATTGGAATCGAATGGGTTCAGTGATGACAGGATAAATTACTTTATAAAGGTACCCCAGATGATTCCTAGTGTTATTAAAAATAAACTGTTGGAATACCGGAGAAATCAGTTTATTGCATCATACAAAGAATCCAATAGATACTACGTGTGGTTATCAGGTAAACCATATGATGGTGATGATGGTAGTGTGCCTGAAAAGGTTATAACTATCCCTGAAGATTTCTATAATCTGTATAAGGATGATGGTGCAATCGAAAAAGATCAACCTATCCACGAGATGCCATTGAAGTATCAGGAACTATTCATGAATTCCGAGATGTACAAAAGAGTCATGGCTGAGAATCCTGAATCAAAGTACTTGGAGTATATAGGTTCTAATTCTATACCAATTCATGTATCACGCAAGGCTAAAGACGGTGATATATTGAGAATCAACACTAGTAAATTATCCACATACAATGCAATATTCGGTCATATCACTGTTGAACCGAACATAGTTCATACATTCGTGAATGTATACAATAAAACTCGTGATTACATCTATAACACATTACGCGGTGACTTCTCCAATATATATCCGAATTATAATTCATTTATTCGTTTCCTCACGATATACATGTCGATGGGAAGCACACTAAATGAATTCATGAAGAAGTCTTCATCTATGATATACATGAATAATGTAACAGCTAATAATTTCTTCATGTTATATGGATTCCCTTCAGTAATAATGGAAGGATCATCTATGACAGAATTCATTAAGAAATTCAGGTTACTGTTAATGGATAAGGGAACGAACGTTGTATATCGTGTTAAGGACTTGATTGGTTACGAGTACACAGATATCTATACACTCGTAATGGTCAAACAACAAGTATTCGAAAATGGTGTACCGGTTTATGATCAATTGACTGGTAGACCTAAACAGAATATTGTATTCCGTCGTTTGGGTACAACTGATGACAATACGTCGTATTTTAAATTCAGAGAATCATCAACTGAATATGATCTTGAGACAATAACATCTGGTGATCCAAGATGGTGGAATACACCCGAAGTTGAAAGTATGATAAATGATATGAATTATACATTATCAAATTCAAAATACATTCAGCTCTCAACACATTTATCATTATCAGATATATGGTGGCAGTGTGTTATTCTGTTAAGAGGACTGCTTGATCAACGTCTCGAAACCCAGTATACTAAAGTGAGTGTTAACTTTGATTTGGACGGTATGTCCGAAATATCTGTGTTTGAAGCGGTATTAATGTTGATAACTGTGATGACATGGCATATGACAGACTTTAAAGGAAGAAGTATGACAGGTGATCTATACACATACAATGGTGAATATGATGGTAAACAAGTATGTCTTGACCTGCTATTCAATGGTCTAAATGATGATGGTAGTCCCAAAGATCTTAAATTGGGTTTACCATATAAATTAGCATCATTCAATTTCAATATACGTGAGGAGTATCCATTGTTCTATAACTCAATAAGAGATATGGATTATATTGAACCTGACACATTTTTACCAATGTTGAATAAAGTACTGAATAGAGAAAATATAAATCTCGGTGAAACATTAATGAGTGATGTTAAATTGATATATAAGTATCTCGAAGATAAACTCAGAAACACATCAACTATACGTGAATTCAGACAAGTTACTGATATATTTTCACATCTATTCTTAGTTGACCCCGTAAGAAACTGGTATGACAATGAATCATTCAATATTGACACAGTATTGATGGATGAGTATGATATGACATTACAGGAATGGAGTTCATTGAAAACATTCTTCAAGATAGATGCTGAACCAGAATTATATGTCAAATACGGAGATATACAATATCCGATAAGACTGTATGGTGTTCTAAATAAGGATGTGTTAAATCTATCCATCAACGGAGTGTATCCTTTCAGAGATTCTGGATTTGTATCAGAATTCACAAATGAAATGAGAAAGTTTGTTTCCCAACCATTGCTTCAATCATACATCTCACCAACAATAAAAAATAATTATCAGAATATCATAATCGATAAAGTTATACTGGATACAAGTAATACTGCCACTGGACCCAAGACATTTGAATCATTACTCTTCAGATGTAATCCATCATTATATAGATACATTACATCAATGAAGAATGATGGTGAGAGTCTATTGTTATTAATGAGATCGATTGTTAAATCATTGGAGAATTACGCTAATACATCATTGAATGGATTAGAATATACTGTGATGGGTGAAAAAGAATACTTCACTGTGTTGAAAGAAGTTATATCGTACTTTAAGTCATACATGGTTGAATTTACTAAAGATGAATTCGTGTTGATATTCGATGGTTTATTTGATAATGGTGGTAATTCAAATATGTTGAAACTCCATGATGAAATAACATCGATGAGTATCAATATGGTTCCTAAAGAATCATTGACATTATACGATGTAAGTTACATGGAAATGAATGCTAAGTTTGGAGATAGATTCCAATCATTCCGCGATGAAGCATTGTTTAGAAGACAGATGAAATACAAAGACATTCTCGAATCTGATTATGATGTGTGGTATGATGATGGTAAACGTATAACCAGAACACCATTAAATATCCCGGATGATTCATTTGTGACTGTTAATCTAATACAATCGGATGATCGCTCCGATACAGCATACAAAATAATCATCAACAAAAAAGATGTTGTTATCGATAATCATTACGGTAATACTTAATAAAAATAATATTCGAACGACATCTATTGGGGATCAAAAATACAAGAAAAAGGAGTCCCATGTGGGACTCCTTTTCATCTTATGCTGATACATGTTTGGGTTTAATCATGAAACCACGAACTTCATTTATATTTTCAATCATTATTGCATACCATCCATCAATCTCAAATTCTAACATATCTCTTACGATCTTAGTCGTTCGAAGAATTATGTAGAATATATCATTGACTCTGTCATATTTTAAACTACAATACATTCTGAGCTCTGCCAGATTTTGGCCATATATTCCATTATCACGTAGATCCCGCATAAAATTAGGATCATCCATTCTATCTTCGAATGATGGGTACATGTAAGGTTTGATGACATCTAATACATGATTACTTATACATTTATTCATTGGAAATGGGCCAACAGTGATGATGTCTGGATTGTTATCAAAAACCTTCTCACCTTTCATACATACTCGCATTCTAACATAATCACCTTTGATCCCGGGATATAACGTGTAGTCACAGGATATATCCCCAGCATCAAAACCGAGTTTGTTCTGGATATATTCTGTTATTTCTTCAGAATCAATCCGGATAGTACCGTCTTCATTTTTTATCATATTAATCACCTCGTCTCTCATTTCTGTCCCATAAAAATCGTGAATCAATGGGATTCTCTGTAGCAGAAGGTTCGGATACCATTTCTTTCTTTAGACATGGATACATGGATTTATCATCCCTGTCAATGATGGTTATCAGTCTTCTTTTTCTTCCAGATGGTATTAATGGGAAGAGCATTAATTCTCCCCCAATCCACCAACCGAGTCGGTACTTCTCATTCGGATTTAAAACCGAACGAAAAGCGATATCGATAGCGATACCATCCAACCAATAATAGAGACCCATGTCCCCGAACATTTTGAGTTCTAACAACTTATCCCATTCTTTTCCAGATAGGACAATATTTGTCTCACTCATCTTTTTAAGACGATCTTCCGTAGATTTTATATCTGCCGCTAGCTCCTCTATTAAGCATTCGTCGGGATCATCGGACCAACATTCGAAGGTGTAGTCCTCATCGAGATCATTCAGTCTTCTTACCAAATGATCTATTAATGCGTGTCTCTTGTGCAGAGTTTTCTTGATAAAACCTCTGACAGACTGAATCCTTTGCTTCTTTTTAGTTGCCATAAAATCATCCCTTTCAATAAAAATAAATTTTGATATGATAATGATATTGAGGGGGTTCCCATTCAGGAACCCCCTCGATGGTAAGATCAGCGCATCCAGTACTGGACCGGTGAGTCGCCGCAATGATAGCATGCGGCACCCAGTTCGAGACTATAAATGTCTCCGCTATAGATATGCATCTGAGTTGTGTTTAATAACATATTCACATAATCTTCATCGCCGAAATAATCGTCGATGAATTCTGTGATAACTTTGGAAACGAGCTCAAAGAGATCATCTTTTTTGAAATCGATGTGCTCAACATGGAGATTCTTGACCAACAACCCATTTCTGTGAAGAATCACCACGTGCAGGTGTTGACCCGCACTTGAATGACTTCGGGCTGTTTCATGATTGATATCGATTACACCGGTGGCTACCGGACACATCGAATTGAATTTCTCCTGACGAATAAATTCAGTCAGATGAGAATTCTTGAGCCTGACATCAGGGTCAACGTTGTGAAATCGCACCTTCACTACAGATACATCGCGAACGGCAATCATTTCTTTTTTGAATGTGACGTTCTTTAAATATGTCTTTTTCATATACACTCCTTCTCCGTGGGTTTGATGCCCAGTTATTCCTTCTGGGTAGTATGTAGAGAAAGACATAATGTCTTTCTCTATTCAATATAATAATATATATATAGAAATTCAAAATACT
>JAFVPU010000042.1 GCA_017505165.1 Clostridia bacterium | reverse complement strand
TATTATAACTCCAACAGGCATTGACTTTAATGAACCCGTAGCAATTATTCCAGCAATGAAAGCACCGTCAAACAATAACCATATAAGTCCGATTGGAAGCATATTGAATATTGACCCCAAAATAAAGGCAGATTTCTTTGGTTTTCCTCTCCACAAAATTTGTTCACCTTTATTGACAATATCTTGGATATCTGTCATTTTGCTAGATTCGGTTTTCGAATTTTTAAAATAATTTTCATCTATTTTTTTCATATTTTTTCCTTTTATTAGATCTATTTTGTTAAATAGAATATCCTTTTGCTGTCAAAACAACAAGCGTAATTATATATATTATATACAAAGTCAAAAGTAGAATTCCTTGCCATCTATAACTTCTGTTTTTGCAAATCAGTGGTACAAGGAATATTGCACCCATTACAATTGCGATAGGTATGCAGAATAAGAAGGTGTATTTCATTATTGGCAAACCTACTTTTCCAGCCAAAATACCTGACGTGCCTATTATGAGCAAAACATTCAAAATATTAGCCCCTACAATATTGCCATACCCTAGTTCAGAATTTTTCTTTCTTACAGCTGTGATTGTTGTAACAAGTTCTGGAAGACTTGTTCCTACTGCAACAATAGTCAGCCCAATTACAGTCTCACTTATACCCATGTTTGAAGCTATAAATTTTGCACTTTCTACCATACCGAAAGCACCCAAAGCGACCATCACAGATCCCAATAAAAACAAAGATATAAGCAATATAAATTTGTCCTCCACAGGCTTTTCATCATCTTTGTTTTCAATTATCGTATAATCATCCGGATCAACTTTTCTTTTCTTTTGTTTTGATGCATCAATTATATTAAATGAAATAAACAATACAAACATTATAAATAATACAATACTTTCAAATAACGAAATGTTATAATTCCCTTTTGAATCAAATCCCGACAAGAATAATATCAAGAGTGAAAATAACAACATATAATATTTGAAGCTTGAAGATTTTTCTTTTATCTTTGTCGGCAATACAGCCATAGATAGCCCACCAATGAGTGCAGTATTACAAATAACCGACCCAATCGCATTGCCAACAGCCAGACCAAATACACCTTGAGCAGAAGCTATACTTGAGACAATCAATTCCGGCAAAGTTGTAGCAATCGAAACAATGGTCGCACCAATAATTACGATTGGAATCTTTGATTTCTTTGCAATCTTGACAGCATTATCAACGAATATATCTCCGCCGTAAATAACAAGTATTAAGGATAAAACAAATATCCCTATATACAAAAACAACATTTTATCTCCTTGATTTTTTCTTCGATTTTTTGATTAGTTTAATAAATAATTTGTGCAATTCAACAATTGGAATAATTGCAAATGCAAATCCAAGTGAAATCACAAGTTCTGCCATAGTCAATGTTCTTATTCCAAAGAACATTTCCAAAACAGGAACATTAGTAATCAATAATACAAGCAAGATCCCAAAAATCGCAGAGAAATTCAACAATGAATTTTTGAATGGATTTGAACTAAACAAAGAATCTTCTTGATTTCTACAGTTGTATGCATGGAAAATTTGAATAAATGAAACTGTTACAAATGCCATTGTCATTGCACCTTCTGCATCTTTGAAGACATATTCACCTATGCAGAACGCTGACATAACAAGAATTGTTTGGAATACAGAATGAATCAAAATATTCTTTCCTGTTCTTCCTTCAAATAAACTACCATTTGTATCTCTTGGTTTTTCTTTCATTACATTTTTGTTTGAATTTTCAAGACCTAGCGAAATCGCCGGCAAACTATCTGTAACAAGGTTAATCCAAAGAATCATAACCGAAGTCAAGAATGGAACACGTAAAACAATCGTCGCTATAAACAAGCATAATACTTCAACAATATTGGTTGAAAGCAAATATTGTATAACGCGTTTGATATTGTTATATATCTTTCTTCCTTCACCAACTGCTGTAACAATTGTAGCAAAATTGTCATCAGTAAGCACGACATCAGCCGCTTGTTTGCTGACATCTGTACCAGTTATTCCCATACCTATACCAACATCTGCAGCTTTGATTGAAGGAGCATCATTCACACCATCACCTGTCATTGCAACAATCTTGCCTTTTGCTTTGAATGCTTTGACTATTCTTACTTTATTTTCAGGACTTACACGAGCATATACACGAATTTTTGTGAGTTTTTTCATAAACTCTTTCTCGCTCATTTCATCCAATTCTTTTCCTGTTATACACAAGTCCTTTTTGCCAAGAATACCAATTTCAGTTGCGATTGCTCGTGCTGTATCCATGTGATCACCAGTGATCATAACAGCAGTAATACCAGCTTCCTTACATATTCTTACGGCATCTTTGACCTCTTCTCTTGGAGGGTCGATCATACCAACAAGCCCTACGAAAATTAAGTCATCTTCAACTTTGTTCTTTTCCAATCCTTTCATCTTACAAGCAAGACCAAGAACTCGAAGTGCTTTGCTTCCCATATCTTTGTTCGCTTTCAGAATTTTTTTCTTATCAAGCTCTGTGATATCTCTTACAGTATCTCCGTCATAGATCTTAACACAACGGTTGAGCAACATATCAACAGCACCCTTTGTATATGATATTTGCTTATCTTCAACCATATTTATTGTGGTCATCAATTTTCTGTTGGAATCAAAAGGAACTTCATCAATTCGTTTCATCTTTTTACATTCTGCAAGAACATCATAACCCATGTCTAAACAATATCTTGTCAATGCAGTCTCGGTTGGATCTCCAAACAACTTGTCATTTTCTATTATTGTATCATTGCAAAGCATCAAGCAATTATGCAAATGGAAAATATCCTTATGCGGTTTTCCATTTCTGAAGAATAGACCACTTTTCAATGTATATAACTCCTTGACTGTCATTTTGTTGAGAGTCAAAGTTCCGGTTTTATCCGAACAAATCACATTACAACAACCCAAAGTTTCAACTGCTGGCATATTCTTTACAATAGCTTTTTTGTTGCTCATCTGCTTGATTCCAAGCGATAAAATGATTGTAATAACAGCAGGCAATCCTTCAGGCACTGCCGCCACCGCTATAGCAACCGCAAGCATGAATGCATTCAATATGTTATGCATTGTAAATCCTTTGTCTATAACAGAGAACACAAATATAGCTACAGCCACTGCAAGTACTACAATTGTTATAACTTTTGCAGTCTTGTTGATTTGTTTTTGAAGCGGAGTTTTTTCTGCATCTACAGACTTGAGCATTTGAGCAATCTTTCCCACTTCTGTATCCATACCAATTGCAACCACAATACCCTTTCCATGTCCATACGTTACAACTGTTGATGAATAAGCCATATTCTTTCGATCGCCTAAGGCTACATCTTTATTCAAAATTAGTTCAGCATCTTTCTCGACAGCAAGAGATTCTCCGGTGAGATTCGATTCTTCTATCTTGAGAGATGCAGTCTCAATAAGTCTCAAATCAGCCGGAACGATATCACCTGCTTCCAATACAACAACATCACCAATTGTCAGATTCTCAACCTTGATCTTTTCGACCTTTCCATCACGAATAACTTTTGCATATGGTTTACTCATGTTCTTGAGCGATTCCAATGCTTGATCCGCCTTAGTTTCTTGTATCACACCAACTATTGCATTCAAGAAAATGATGAAAAATATCAAACCACTATCAATCAAGTCCATGTAATTCTTTTCAATAACAGCAATAACACCAGATATAATTGCTGCTACGAACAAAATAATTATCATGAAATCCTTAAGTTGAGCGAAAAAACGACCTA
>JAFVPU010000041.1 GCA_017505165.1 Clostridia bacterium | reverse complement strand
TAACGTGAGATGACAGAGGATTCCTCCATGCAGAACTGGCTGCACGACACTCTGCTTCTAACTTAGTCATAGGCGGATAGTAAGCATATGCTTCTTTTTCCATTTTCATAACTTTCTTCCTGATCTTCGGATCAGAATTCTTTTGTAAAATTTCTTTTACCAAGTTAGAAATTCTGTCGAGTGTATAGTAAGAAGATTGCATTTCTGACCATTTGTAAAGATCGAGTGATTTTGCAAGTTCTTTAATGAGTGATTCGATGTTGTTCATGTTAAATTCCTTTCTTATTTAAGATTGATAACATTAAATCACCTGCGTAATATATACGTATTTAAAAATGAACTGCACTTTATTTTCTATTAGTTAGAACTATGATGTACAATATGAAACATAACCAAATTTAAGGAGATACACACATGAGTTTATTATCGGAACTTGACATCCAGAATTCTGGAGATTTGATGAATTATAACACTGGCACTTTGTTTGACCTTGCTACAGGTCGATATGTTATTGGTATCGATGGTAATTGGTACATCAATGGTGGATATGCGCCTCATATCAATTCTATCGTAGGACCAAATGGTGCTTTCAAATCAACTATGGCAAATGCCTTGCTTATGAGATCACTCGGTATCTATTCAGATGCAGAAGCAATCATTGAAGATACAGAGAATTCTTTGGATAAAGACAAACCTCGTGCTATTGGTATGTCTGAAGATCTGTTTGATGCTACTATTGAAGATCGTATTGTCTGGTTGAAAGGTATCGATTATAACCTGGACGAAGTACATCAGCTCATCAAAAAAGTTTGTAATAAAAAAGAACTTCAGAGAAAAGAATACATTGTTGATACTCCATTCTTAGATCCTCTTACAGGAAACGCATTGAAGATGTGGAAGCCTACTTATGTCTTCATCGATAGTTTAACTGAACTTACTGCTGCAACTGAAGAAGATATGTTGGAATCTGAGAAAGCAAAATCTATCTCAGAAGCTAATACTTTGATGATGGCTGATGGAAACAAGAAAACTGTATTCATCCACACGATGAGAAGATTGTGTCAGAAATACGGAATTGTTCTTGTGTGTACAGGACACTTCGACAAAGTTATGCAGATCGATATGTATAACCCAACTCCTAAAGATACAACTTTTTCTCCTAAAGATTGGAAGACAAAAGGATGTGGATCTAAGCTTAAGTTCTTGGCTTCCATCTATGCAAGAACATCTGCAGCACTGCTTCTCGATAGTTCAAAAGAACCTCTTTATGCGTGTGGAGTTGGACCTTCTAAAGATGTGTTGGAAATCTCACTTACTCTTGAAAGATGCAAAACTGCTAATGCAGGTGAGATGCTTCCGTTTGTTGCAACTCAGTCTCTTGGATTGCTCAATACTGTTACAAATTATCACTACTTGAGATTACACGATTACTTTGGTCTGAATGGTAACAAGATGAAGCAACAACCTTTCTTGATGCCAGATCTTACTATCTCTCGTAATACTATCCGAGAACTTGGTGAATCAAATTACCAACTTCGTAGAGCTTTGGAACTTGCCGCTCAGTATTGTTACATTCGTAACAACTGGAACACACAAGATTATCCTGTTAAGTTTGATATTGAACCTCAGAAGTTGTTCGATACTCTTAACAGTGATAAAAACAAGAATGTTATTTCTGATATTCTTAATTCCAGAGGATATTGGACATATTCCAAAACAGAACATCCTTACATGGACTTGTTCAGTGTCCTAGAACTTGCAGGAGCAAGTAAATAACAAAAAAATAAAAAGATTAAGAGTAGATGGTACCTAGGTACCATCTACTCTTAATTAGCTGCTATTAACGATATCCACCAACTACAATCTGACGATCACCGAAGATTTCTTCATATGTATCGTCACAGCCGCCACAGGCTTCTGCCATATAAGGACGGGTCAAGGGTTTCTCGATTTTCACAGGCTTACACTGCTGGGTGGAGTGGGCTGAGCTCCCAGACTTACGTGACAACAATTTACCGAACAGATCGGACACTCCGTTCTTTCCTGCCATGATTATCATTCCTTTCTTTGTTATAGTTGGCGGATAAGAAAATTACGTATATATTGGTTTATCAATATAACAAATGTGTAATATATATGCTTATTTTTATCAGCTTTTGAGAAGGTACAGACTTGCCATCATATGAACTTAACTATAGATTATGTGGGTAGGTTTTACATCCACATATCTCTTATTGAGCAAATATAAAGGAGTGATAAATTATGGGACTTCCTGTAAGCAAAAATCCTCTTCTCACTAAGTGGAGTACTATTTTTGATATTCTTCGAGATAAAACAGAAATTGGTGAAGAAGAGATACAGCAGATGTTGGACTCTACTGGGTTCACTGTAACTGCACTCTACGAGATGCTCGGTCTTACTGCAAGCAATGAAACTTCAAATGACTTTGTTCCGGTTGATGCATCAGCAGATCCTTCTACTATCAAAGACAATGGTAGTACCTTGGCTAACGTTCATCAATTCACGGCAAATGGTCCACTTCTTGTTCGTAATGCTGAGAATCCTAAGAAATATATCATCAACCCCAACTACAATGCTGGTCTTGAAATCCTTTTCAATGGACAGGAACTCATTGGAGAGAATGGTGAAAAAGTTGGTAAGATGATCACAAAGATTGACCTTGCTGGTACGATCACAGCTATCGGTAAAGGAAACGGTCTTGTCAAACTTCAGGTCGGTGACAATATGAACTCTTCTGGATGGAATATTGTCGATGGTAAAGGATCTGATGGTACCGTCAACGATGTTGGTACAACAGCTGGTCGAGCTCCTGAAGATGATGGTGCATCGTTCAGTATGGGTAATTGGGGTGCAGGAACCAGTGTTCCGTTTACAAAATCATCTACAATAGCTTATACTTCATTGAAGGGTACTCCTACAACAGATACTGAAGTTAACCCATACAAAGTATATACTTCTGATGCTGCTGGAAAAAACGTTATATCAAATCCAACTTCAGCTTCCATCAAGAACAAATATGAACGAGATGGCTATGTTCATTTGAATGATGGAGATAACGTTTGGACCATTACAGTGTTCGGCCCTGATGGTACGACTGTTCTACGTAAAGCAACAGTTACAGATGTTGTCAAAATTAAGTATTCTGATAAAACGATCAAACCAACTGATAATGTTGATCCTTCAAAAGATACTTACACTGGTTCATCCACTGGTTCTAGACAGTATGTTACTGGATCAAATGGTATAACAACAGATGTTCTTAGTCCAATGGAAGTGGAGTTCAATTATCCTTCTGCTGTTGGTGCTCGTATCATTCGTAGTTTTACAATCAACCTTGAAGAGATCGTTCCTAATGGCGATCGTGTCAAAGTGGTTATTGAACTAAATAATAACACAAAAGATCAGACATTGTTCTACCTTCAGAGTGCTACACCAGCTATCTCTGATCTGACTCTTGCTCTTAGCACTGAAAAATTTGCATATTACTCTGGTGTTAAATACTACGGCATCGGAACTACATTCAAATTAACATCAACTGATACTTCTATCACCAATTTGAACAATCAGCTTGGTATTGGAAGTGGTGCTAAGTTGGATCTTTCAGATTCCAGTAAACAAGATAATACATCACTTGCATTATTTTCATCAATTACTGATGTTGCAACTGGAACATTTGCTGCTCCTCTTATCAACTATAGTACAGCATGGAACAATGCATGTGGGTATTCCAAAGATGGATTTGCTATAGCTGGTGATAAGTACATCACCACACCAAGTATCACGATGGTCCCAAAAAATGCATTTGCATCTGGTATGGCAAAAGTCGCATCTATTCCAAATTGTTTGGTGAACACTTGGGACAACGACTCCACTGATCTCATTGAGAACTTCAAGTCTGAAACCTATCGCAGAACTGAAGGACTTGCTCTTTGGACAGATACAAACAAACAGACGTCACTTCTTACTTCTGGTAATACAGATCTTCAGGTTATTCCTGGAATCGGATTATGTTATCCTAGTAAGAATTACACAGGATTTACACCTTCAGCTCTGAATTATTCCGGATGCTCAGGTGATCGATCATTTGTTCGTCTGTTCAAGAAAGCAGGTTCACTTCCTGGTGGTACATTGGCTTTCTCACACACTGCTTCCATTAAAGCAGGATTGGATGCTGGTAATATGCGAATTTATGGTAGCAAAGATGGAAGCACATGGTTCGATATTTCTTATGCTACACCTGATGATGCTAATACACTTGGTCAGGCTGCTTCTGTGTTCAATTCTACAAGTAGCAACATCGTCTTTTTGTGGAATGATGGTGATGCGAATGGGCAGTTCTATGTGAAGATTGTTATGAAGAAGGGATTTACTCCCATCATCACAAAGATTGAATTGAAGTAAGGAGTAAATCATGAGTGATAAATTCTTAGGTAATCGTCTAAAGTATCATACCGCATCGCGTGTAGGTGCTAAGGAACAAGATCCTTTGCTGAATGCTCTTAACAGAGACCAGCATACTGTTCACTACAAAGATGTTTGGACAAGTCCCATTGAAGACTTTCCGATCAATACTGGAACGTACAAAGACACAACCGATAGTACTGGTGCGACAGATAATCTTATTGAAGTGTTCAAAAATGGAGCAACATCTGTTGACTTCAGAAATGGTAAGATTTGGACTAATCCGAACTATCCTGCTGTCAAGTTGTATGAAGCTGTTGACATGCATCCTGTTGCCGGATCAAACGGTTCTGGTATTCTGTATCAGTCTTATGAAGTTCTTGATGATGACGATATTCGTTTGCAGGACTGGGTCAGCCCGATGGCTGTGTTCGATCCTGTCAAAGACAAACCAGTTCCTGGTTATGCAGGTAAACTTGAGTTAAATCTCAAAAACACCTCAACATGGGTGGAAGTTCAGAAGACGGACAAATCAACAGCATCTGGTGTACAGGGTAGTGTGTGGGATGCTTCTTATGGTAACTGGGAGTTTGTGTATTCTGCTGGTATGGCTATCTTCAATGCCGATTACACACCAACCAGATATGCGAGCGCATTTACCACAGATGCTGAAGGAGTTGTAAAACTTCGCTGGACTGGATTCTTGTACACTGGAGATTATGCTTCAGATAAACAAGTTATCGATCATGTCGATCTCACAACAGGAACTATATCAACATATCCTGTTAACGACACGGATATCTCAAATAAGAAATATGTTGATGATAAAGCAGCGGCAGGAGCATCTGATTTATCTACACATAATCTTTCTGTAGATGCACATCCAAATGGATTCAATCACACTATCGATATGCATAGTAACGATGTTACTAATGTTAAAGATTTAGATGCTGATACTATTGCATCTACTTCTCTAACAGCTGATACGGTAGCAGTGACAGATTCAGTTGTTATCGCCAATGAACTTACAGTTGACGAAGTAAATGTTGGTGACAAATTAGCTCTTCATGATAAACAGATAAAGAATATGTTTGCTGGAGCAACTCTTCCAGATACAACCGACATAGACGAATATTCTGTTACTGGTATAACCAGAATTACAAATTCAATTGATGGTGTCAAACCTCCAATTGATGATTGTTCTGGTTTCCTCCAGGTTATGGATGTTGATCATGATGACGATACATCTGCTGATAAAACAAAACGTAAGATCAGACAGATCATCTATCCTGATAATAAAGATGATGCTACACCATACTCTCGTGTTGGTATCGCAGATACTTTAACAGGTGACATCTCTTGGTCTGAATGGTCTCAGATGGGAGGAGGATCTCTTCGTCGAGTTGTTGTTCCTTCCAGCACAACCACAACTGTTCAGGCAAACAATAATACCTTATACGAAGCATTTCATAGTCATACGTTTGAACTACCAGACCCAGATACAGTTCCTGTCGGTACCCGTATTGGTGTGGAACAGTTCAGCGGTGAATCGACTATTACATGCGGTACTTACAGTGTAGTTGCAGCGTCTGATAATGTAATTGGTGATTTTTCAAATCTTTCTCCAACAGATGCCATCTCATACATTTTCGAATGTTATTTGAAAGGAGATGGAACTGGAAGAGAATGGATTCTTGATGTTGATCACAACTACTCATCTGCTATAGATACCTTAAATGATCGTATCGTTGCGGCTAACGATTCGGTTAATGCTCTTTCTGACCATGTTGATGCGGTTGATCTTGCAGCTGAAACATTGCTTGCTAGACAAACAAAACACATGATCTGTGCTAACGATGGGTATACTCTTACGAGTACCTCACCAACAGCTGATAATAAAGCATCTGATGAAGCATGGCAGACATTCTTGAATTCGAGTAAATTCAACTTGTATTTCTATGATCTGATATGTTCTGTTACAGTTGGTGGAAAAACAGTTACACTTCCTAATACAACAGTACCCGGTGCTTGTGTAACCGTTGAGATTATCGGTGGTTTGACTTGTACTGTTAAAACTGCAAATGGATCTGTAACACAATCGTTCACGGCAGATGCTAATACAATCTTGGTTCTTGAGTTTGAATATACAAGAATCAACGCGTCCACAAATGGTTGGACATTGCTTTCTATGGCTTGAAAATTAGACATCGTATAGGAGTATCATTTCGATACTCCTATACGTGTCTTATTACTTATTAAGAGAGGTTATACATGTCTAAAACATTGTATCATTATGATCCTAAAACAGGATTGCTAGTGTCCTCTTCTACTGCCCAGGTGGACGTTAAAGCATCTGTTAATAAAGAGGTTTACCTCATACCTCCTTTTTCTACATTTCAAGTTCCTCCTGTAGTTGAAGAATCTGCTAGAGTTGCTAAGTTTAATACTATAACAAACTCTTGGACTGTTGTTGATGATTTTAGAGGTTATGAAGTTGTCAACAAAGAAACAAAAGAAATCGTTATATGGTCAGAAATCGGACCTGTTCCAGAACAATATACTTTTGATGTATATGAACGGGAACTCAAACCATACATAGTCTATTCAGATACAGGATGGGTTCTCAGTGATACTGGTCGCACAGAAATTATTGATGCAATTTGGGACTTGAGAAAACGTAATCGCGAAATTGAATGCTCTTCTGATATTGAGTACAAGGGGCATCTCATTCATGTTGATGCTGTTTCGTTCAATGACATTATGCTTGCTGCACAAGAAGCTATTCTGTCTGGAGATATGACTACATCCAAAAGATGGGTCACTGCTGACAATCTTGATGTTCAGCTTAATGGTAATGATTTTATTGCTATAGCAAAATTGTACGGAGCTCGTCGACAGAAACTTGTATATGAATCCAATGAAGCATGGAAATCTGATACAGAAGCTTCTGATGAAGAACTTATTGAAATATTCAGAGATTTAAAGAGAGGTGAATGATGGCACTTTTTAAACGTAAAAGAAGACCAGATAGTGTTTCTGCATCCATGTCTCTTGACCAGCATATTGCATTAGACAATCCACATGAACAGTACATGTTGAAATCAGCATTTGCTGAGGACATTCTTGATATCAATATTTCTACACTATTACAAGTTGTAGAGAATAGAACCCAATTAGAAACTCATGCTGGTGCATCAGGATATCTGGTTGATGCATATGTCATCAACTTGATCAATCAAGATGTTGTAACGCACACTAGTAAGATTGCTTTAGCTGAAAACGATATCACAACATTATACACTGCAGTATCACAACATAAAAGAGCATTCACACAGGGACAAGCTCTTAGTACAACTACCGATATAACAACAGATCACGTTGATACTGAAGGTAAGAACTTGTATGCCGCTAGAACACACACCCATACAGCGGCTGAGATTGGAGCTTCTCCGTCAACTCATAACCACGACGGAATTTATGCAGACTATGATCATTCTCATGATGAGTATACGACACGATCTGAATTGGCTGAAGTTGGTATTTATCCATCAGCTACTTCATCAGAATCACGTGACTTGAATAATGCTGTTTATGAGACACAAGGTTGCTATTACTTCAGTCAGTCGTCAAATCCAATCCTAAATGCTCCAGATGATATGGATTCTGGTATGCTTCAGGTTTATATGTCAGGAGATCCGGCTGGACCTGCTAATATCGTTCAAGTCGTGTATACTCAGGATATCGGATGGAAGCGTGAAATAACAATCAGTTCAGAAGGTGTAAGAACTTACACTGAATGGAAACCGTTGGCTGAAACCGCACCCATTGGTTCATTGATGTTTATGCAAACACATATTGTACCAAAAGGATATGTTGAAGCTAATGGTGCCGAAATGTCAATCGCATCAAACCCTGCTTTATGGAAATATGCGATTGAGAATGGTGTTGTTGTTTCTCATGGTACCTGGTTAAATGGATATCAAGGTTGTTATTGTTTTAGTGAAGACGTTACTATTTCTTCTAAAGCAATTAGTGCTAACGATGTTGAAGATGGTATCTATGTATCAAAACTTGATACAATGGGTGCTCCAACAAGTTATTTTGTGGAACTCACGGACGGTAATTACCAGTTGTACAATGGAAAGACTGTAAACTATGTTCCAAAGATACTTGTTGAAAAATTCAGAATCCCAAGACTTGGTGACAATTTCATCAAGATGTGGACATCTGATTTATCTTCATATATGGGATTATCTCAAGAAGCTGGATTACCTAATATCACTGGAGTGGTATCTGCCACATCTGCGGCAAGCACAGCAGAGGTATTCGGTGAAACACATGATTCTGATGTTTTAACAGAAGGCGCTTTAGGTGTTCTAATTGGGGATCAGATGAATGTTGCAGATGGAACATCATACTCAGAACCAATGGTTCGAGGAATAACGTTCGATGCATCTAAATCTAATCCTATCTACGGTAAGTCGAACACTGTAACACCACAAAATATTTCTGTTAGGGTGTTCATTAAAGCTTACAATGGATCTCTTCTAAAAGAAAGCCCAACAGAAGCTTCTATTAGAACCATTGTTGAAGATGCATTATCTCACTTGTCATATGCTACTATATCGACAAATGGTTTGGTTCGTTTGGCTTCTGATCAGATTCTAAACGAACAAGCTACTGATGATCCAACTTATCCATCGGTGATTACTGCCACTCAATTTATTGAAAAAAATAAAAAGAATGTTCAGACAATAGTTATCGATGATGATGTATATTCTTCACAGAATGGAGTTGTTTCACTTCCAAACTTTGCTGGTGCAGATGGAAATCGAGTAACATTGTTCACACTCGAAGATACAGAACATGTTTCTTGTCTTGCGGCAGATTCGTCTGAATTGTTCAGGGACTTTATTATTCCAGAGAATATTGTTCGTAAATCTTCGAACATTGATTATGCGAACATAACAGTTGCATTGAAAAGCATTGTTGAACGAGCAAACAATAATCTTGGATATCCAATTGATTCAATTGTTGCAAATCCAATGTGTTCTAATAAGTCTGCTAATAACTCAGAATATATGTCTGCACCATCTATTGTGGTGTTTACAGATGAGATCACTTATGCACAGGCAGCTACTGGAACTGTATCTTCTCTGACTCCATTGAAGTATGTTAAGACTACAGATAGCGTATTCCAAGAAGGTATTAATTATTATACCTTATCTGGATCAGTATACACGCTTGCGTCTGTTGTAGTCGGAGATGAAATTCCAGAAGGTAGTGACTATTATGTTGTTTCTGGCTCTGGTACTTCAGATATTCTTCGAGTTGTTGTACGCTTGTACTGGCCACTTGCTTGGTATGTTAAGAAATTTGCACCAACTTCTGATGGGGCAAAAACATATCCACTTACAACTACAGAGTTGACTAGCACAATGAATAATAATTCTATTGTTGCGGCTCTTGCTGATGGTTGTTCTCAGTGGTCAATTCTTATAAATGTAAAACTGTGATATATCAACAGAGTAGTTGGAGATATCTCCAACTACTCTGTGTATCTATTTGTTTAAAAAAGAAAACTGTCAGTCAGACAGTTTTCTTAGTTGTTTTACCAATACCGATATACGGTACGGTAACGGGTAACCACTGGAACAGGAGGTGCATACACAGGCTGAGTATATACAGGCTGTGTGTATACAGGAGGTTGGTAATACACCGGCTGCTGAATCGGAACCGTAACAGGCCGCTGATATACCACCTGAGGCTGCTGATACACAGGTTGCGGATAAGTCATCACAGGGGCAGGAGTAGGAGTGGTCACAACAACACGAGGCGTTGCGACAGCATTCACTATGTGCAAGCCATTTGCGACGATGCTGGTAATGCCGGCCGCAAGCCAGACACCGTCATTTCCATGATGACCACCATGATGATGTCCTCCTCTGTATCCTCCTCTGTGATGAGGACCAGCGAAAACGACGACACCTGCCAGAAGCAGGACAGCGATGAGAGTGAACTTTTTCATATTAAGCTCCTTTCTTGTTATACGGCAACTGCTCGAACTTGATGTTGATCATTACGCCATTCGGAGCAACGAACTGTTTGACGTCACCTTCTTTGACGTCTTTCAAGATGCTGTACGGAAGGAACTTCGGACATCTTCTGTCGAAACGACTTTCATCTTCGAGACCGAGAGTCTTGAGGATGTCATCCGGGAATCCATGATCAGAGCAGTTATCTTCGTTCTCTGCACTGATCCACACTTGGATCATGTCATCGGTATCTTCAGGTACAATACCGATGTTGTTGAGATCCTTTTTCATTGATTTTCTGAGACAATCCAAAAACAGATTGAATCTCATTCCGTCGTTCGGGACGATGAAGCAATTGAGGTTAACAGTGTTCATGATACATTTCCTTTCTTTGTTTAGTTAAGTTTAAGTACCTTGAATCACTGATGTAATATATAGACATAAAACTTGAACAACATGTCACAAGTATCTTGTACTTATTCACATAAGTGAAATATATACAAATATTTTTCATGAACTTCTAATAGATAACTTTATCTATAAGTATAGAGCTATGTTGCTTTATTTAAAATACGAGTTATGAGTACTTGTGCTCTAGATAGCACAAGTACTCATATTAGCTCATTTTTTGATGATCGCATCATAGATGGATGCAGCGTACGACAGGAAACCAGCAAGACCGATAGCTATACCAGATAAGGTATACCAGAACCATTTCGTTCTTTCAAGTTTTCCAACACGTCGTTCAATGTTAGCTCTCCAAGCATCGCTTTCATGAATGTGTGATTCGAATAACTTCTGTGTATCTAACTGAAGCTGTTGCATCGCAGCTGTTGTTGTTGTCAGATCTTTCATCTGACTTATCATCTCAGTTTGATTCCTAACAGATGTTTCGAGTGCAGTACCAAAACGAGTGATTTCACATTTTAAATCTGTAAAATCCTTTGCAGCCTGTCTGCGTTCTTCATTGTGATTAGCGATGAGTTGTTGAAGAGAAGCTTCGATTCTCAAGTCAGTATTTTCTTGAGCATCGAGACGTCCGTTGATTTCTCCTATCACACCACACTGTACGCAGTTGTGGTCATCGCCTGTTATCTCAGGAGTAACTTCAGGACTAGAAGCTTTTCGCTTTCTTGTTGCCATAGATTACCTTAAATCTTTTTGTAAAGCGTTTCGTATGTGAGAATGATGTTGTGTTCTGTAGCCATCTGCCTCATGGCATAGGTTCCGTATATGTCAAAAGCCGTAGCTAAGAACCGAATTGTACTAGCCAGTTGTTCAATGAAGACTTTGTCAACTTCACTGTCTTCTGTGAGATATCCTGTGATGTCTCCAACCAGCACATCGATATCATCAACCAGCTTCACCATTGCATCTGTTTGTCCAAGGTATTTTTCCATATCAAGAAGTTTACCACGACAGCTGTTCAGGTCTTGCATTGATTTAAATGCTTTGCTGAATGCCATTGTGTTAACTTGTTTGTCTGCGAAATATTTTGATTGTTCAGCAATGAGTTTACGAACGGTTTGTTCACGAAGAGACGCACCTGTTGCAGTTCCACGGAAACCCTGTTTATAAACCATCTGACCACGAGTCATCTGTCTACGAATATCGAGAAGTTCTTTATAAATAGCTTCTCCATAGTTCTTAAGATCAACCGTTGTAAATACACGATCGATATAATCAATAGTATCAGAATATCCGGCAACCATTCCAGTCGGAATAGGAACTTGAATATTCATGAATTTGGTGATAGGCTGATCTTCAACTGTCTTACAAAGAAGCATATGGGATTCCCAGTAAAAACGAAGTTCAGATCGTTTGAGGCTTTTGTAGAATTTGAAGATATTTGTTTTGAATGTGTTTCCAACTTTGATGAACATATCTGTTACACCAATGAAGACTTTTAGTAAACCAACACCAATTCCTTCTTCAGATACACCATATCCATCTAACATGTGAAGAGTCGTATCGAGCTTTTTCTGAATATCAGTAAATGCTTTGCTGTCCCATGTTTGTGTAGAAAGTATATATTCTACAGAAGCACCCTGATGTTCGATAACAAATGACACAACTTCACCAATGGTATCACCCATTTCGTTTTTATCGTCATCATCACATTCGATATTGAATGTGCCACAAATCTGATCGCAAAACTGTTTACACTGATCTTCAGTTAAATCAAGTTCTGTGAATTCGTTAACTTCATCTTCTGTATTTTTGATAGTTTTGTAAATGGAAATTACTTTTTCTTTCACACTATCATAATCAGCAGAAGCAGACAAATCAGAATAGATGTCTTCCTTCAATGCTTTAAGATCACTAAACATATGTATCTCCTATATCCTTTATATAAGATTAAGTTCCATAGCATGATTGAAAAAAAGAACCCCATAGGGGTTCCATTTTTGGTTATTCTAATAGTTTTGCTATACCCATTATGATAAATGCGATTATAGCAATTAATACGAGTACTGGAAACATCGATATGATGAACCCAATAAGCATGCAGAATAGATAACCAAAGAATCCTACTAATCCTATTAGGAATATAAGACTCAGACATCCGGATAAACAATCTTTCATATTAAAATCCTTTCTGTTAAGCATAGATGTAATATATAGGTGTAAAAGTATCAGGAGCACGATGTCTCCTGATACTTATTTATTTATCCAAAATTGTATTCTTCGACAGGTTCAAGAGATTCTTCTTCAAGACGTTTTTCTTCTTCCTGTTCTTGTTTTATCTCTTCTTTTTCTTGTTTGATTGGAGATGTACTACCAAACAAAGCTTCTGCTTCTTCTTGTGATGGTAAGTCATCGGAATAGATATCAGGTCTATTAAGATCCAAATCTGTTCCCTCATCTTCAAGAATACCAAGAGCACAGAATCTATACGCTGCGTATTGTTCTGATTTTGGTGGTCGTGTCTCTCCTCTGTGTTTACCCCAACTGATCGTTAGGAACGGAACACCATCTTGATTCTCTTCAATATACATGTAAAAGATGATATCAAGTTCGCGAAGTAATCCCTTACAATCTGAAAGATAATAAGACTTGTACATACGAACAATATTAGTCTTTCCAGATGCATTAAGTTCATCAGCAGCACTGTTTAACTGTAAACCAGTAATGATAAGTTGATCATTACGTTTTGCAAAGTTAGCAAAATGGTTACCAAGTTTTTGAAGGCGTTTTGCCTGATTTTCTTTTTCATCTCCTTCAAGTCTCATAAGAGTCAAGTAGTCGATGATACTTGCAACAACTGTATACCCTCTGTTCTTAAGTTGAGTTTGAAGTTTTACAAAATCAGAAAACCCAAAGTTTTCATCAAATCGATACATCAAGAACTTGATATTCTTTTGACTGTAATAGTCTGTTATCTTTTCGATGAGATCTTCTTCTGGCATATCATCAGGTATAGCTTCTCTGTATATATCAACATAAGCTTCTTTCAACATATCCATAGTGTTTTCTGGTATTTCATTTTCCAAACTAATAAACACAACACATGGAGTTGTACCTTGTGGTACTTTGATAGTTGATTTTGTAACACACCACCTAGCACATTTCATCAACATACCAGATTTAAAGTTATGTGAAGATGCTGCAAATGCTGCAAATTCACCTCGCATGAATCCACCATTTTTACCAAGCATCTTGTTGAGTTGTTTTAAACCAGTCTTGAAGATAGAGCTCGTGCGTTTGTTTTTATACACATGCATAGACTTCTTCAAACTGATAGGATCTGTCATATCAACACTATCAATTGTTTCACTATTGCCTGCAGTTGCATCCTGAATAGTCAGAAGATTTCTTGCATATTCAGCAACATCATTGATTAGTACATCATTACTCACATCATCAATAGGATTGTATTTATTGCATCGTATTAACAATTGCTGGGCTTGCATTCTTGATTTAGCAACAACAACCCATTGACGAAGTTTTCTTGTGAGTTTCTTGATACGACTTTGTTTTATATTCTGAGGATCTTCATTAAGGATTGCAATCACACTATCCAAAAGAGTTTTGTCTTTTTCAACAATGGGTGATTTTTTAACCTGAAGTATGATCCTGTTAACTTCTGATTTTCTTCCAAGATCAACGTCTGCATGGACAATGTCGTCTATGATGTTGAAGAACACTTCCAGATCTGTATTTACTACATCAGGATTTTTCTTCTTAAGATCTTGGTATATAGTCAATACTTGTGTCAACAGCACTCTAGTTTCATCTGTATCACTATAAGCTGCAAGACACAAAGCATCGAGCATCATGTTTGTATCAATTTGCACGTTGTTTCTCCTTATTATAAGCTAAACATAAAATCGCAGTCTGGCAATCTTATGTACAGTTAATTTCCAACTAAATTACATACTTTACAGTATGTGCAAACTATAGGTGCATCATGTCTTTTTTGAAAGTTATTGAAATACCTTCGAGTAATCCACCTGTAGAGTGGCAGAACAATGTTGAAAATGCATTTAAACATGCTAAACCTGGAGAGCAAGCTGCTTTCCTTCTTGAACAAGCACTTGTTCTGAATTATCTCACAAGATTGTATGGAGAAGAAGGTCTTCCTATTCTTATTGATGAATATAAGAAGTTTGTCAAATCTTGGTTCGTTCCTGCTGTTAAAGCAAACTTCTATTCAAAGGCTCCTGATCCGATTGTCAAGATGGCATTTCTTAATATTGAAGTTCTCTTAGGACTTTCTAATGGTAAATTGAATGCAGACGAATGTACAAAAGTTTTTAACTCACAACTTTTTAACATTCCACATGCTGTTGATGCATCATTCTATGCGCCATATGTTTTGTTCGTTGAGCGTACTTCTGATATAACGAAATATATCGAATCGGAAACTATGAATAATGCAAGAAGCTTTAATGTTTCTACTGCATGTTCTATTCCGTCATTTCAAATTGTCGGAAGATCATTATACGTACACTATGAGACAACCTTTTCCTCTTACCAATTGGATTATAAACAACTCGGTAAGCTCGTGGCTGAAAATATTTGCCCGAACTCGATATGGTCCTATTGGGCCGGCTACAATTGGAGAGGAATTGAGTTCTCTGGCGTGATGGGGGTGTTAGCGGCACAGTGTCTTGAACGAGATGCAAACGCTATCCCCAAGGGGTCAATTATGATGGGGTTCTATGAAATCTTTCGAAAGATGATTCCACAGACCTCACGAATTGATCAGTCGAATTCACTGGCTCTGTTGTCTGAAACTCAACATCGACGTTGCATCATCAAGTTCTTGTGCTATCTAAGAACTACTTATGGCGTCACATTTGACGACGCTGAATTGTTGGATCGTTTCGTTATGGAAAGCGGTCTAGATGATGCTACTACACTACACAAATTTCTTGTGTCGGAAGACGCAAGGGAGATCAGTGTCGAGATGTATAACGTCTTTAAACGCAGTTGTTTCGGTACTTTCAGTGAACTTGATATGGTTATTAACGGTCGGACTGTCCGAGAGAATCATTCAGGCTCCCTGATAAATGCTAAGAAAACTGACGATGGCGAAGATCCCGACGCACAACAGGAAGAAGATGATCCAGAAGCTCCTAAGAAAGGCAAAAAGTCTGAAGAGGAGTCGGCACCTGGTGATTCACCATCAGCTGGTGGTACTACCGATGAAGCAGTGTTCGATGGACCTGATGCTGGGAATCAGGACTCACCCACTGAGGATCCAAACGAAGCACAGAGTAATCAAGAAGGTGGTACAACACCAGACTCTCAACCTGACGAAGAGCTGAAGAATCCAGACGAATCATCCGCGACCGATCAGATGGAAACGGATACACACACACAACAAAAACCAAAATTACCATCTGTTCCTAAGTTAGATGATAAGCGAGGAGTGAAGCTCTCATTGAGCGAAGGTGAAACGACTTCATCAGTTCTCTATCGTAAAGAACTGGAAGCCTATATCGATTCCTTGCTGACTAACCCACCATCAATTTTGTCAACACAAACCATAGCTGCCATCAAAAAGATGAAAGCACATTGGTTATATCTGTTGTCGGTAAAGGACCTACATTCTTGGCTAAGTGCCATGGTCCGTTTACCAAAATCTGTAACCCTTAAAAAATGAGGATGACTTATGTCCGATCTTAACAAATACATGGCGCAGATTCGCGAAGCGTTTCCTGGCTCTGCTGCTGAGGATTTGTATGCGATTGGAAAGCAGACTCTCGATAAAGTTGGCGACTTTCTTACCGGTAAAGGTCTTGTGCACAGTGGTGACTATGACCACATCCAGGTCGCTAACGAGTCTCTGGCTTTCGATGATGCCATGAGCGTTTCTGGTGTTGAAGAACTCCAGACCCTCATCAAGAGTTGTGGCATTGCCGATGCATACATCGTTCCTTGCTGCGAATCCGTTATCAACATTATGGATCGCTGTCTGAAACGTTCTGCAGCTGCCGCTTGGAATGTTCAGAACAGTAAGACTGCTGGTGTCAGTAATTCTCAGGCTCCCGCTCGTGCTCTGAGTGAGATCTACGCATCCGATACCGTTGGTGTTCTTACCAGTGGTTTTGCTCCCAGTCAGGAAGCTTTCGGTGTGAACATTGACCTCGCTGCACCCGACCTCAAGATCGCCGTCTCTATCGCGATCATGAACTATCACACTCGTCTGCTCCATCGCATTCTTCCTACCAAGGCTCTCAACCAGCCTCAGATCCAGTTCACCAAGGAATTCTTGGAAGTCTACGATCTCAAGTCTGTTGATGGTCAGCGTCAGCGTCTGATCGACCTGTATCGCAATCCTTCTTTTGCTGCGAACGAACTCCAGAAGATCGTTCCTCTGATGGCAAATGAAGAAGATCAGGCCAACCCCAAATACCTCGTGAAAGACGGTGTTCTTAAGTTTGGTGTCAAAGCCAACATTCTTAAGCTGTCTCTCCGCGAAGGTGTTGCTGGTTATACCAAGATCAATCGCACCGACTTGATTGCTGAAGCTGTCAAGATGGAATCTATCGTGGTTGAAATCGTTGCTGGTGGAAAAACTGAACAGTTCGTTGTGAATGTTCCTATGGCTATTGCTCGTCTGACCCGCATGATCAATGCGGCTGATAGTGCAATGCGTAACGCTGATATCAAATTCCGCGTTAAGCTTCGCAAGGGTGATGCCAAGGCCGATGGCACTGCTTCTGAAATTCTTGCTCAGCTTGGTGAAAGTGAAGCTATCGTTGTTGATTTCAATATCAAACCCACGATCAGTTTGAAATTCGGTGATGTGGATTGTCTTGGTTCTGTCAGTATCGCTGCTCGTCACGATGTTGACAATGAACAGCTTTCTGCTGAATCCAAAGCCATTGCTGCTGGTGTCGTCAATGCTATTGGTTACACCATCGATGCTCGTTTCTCCGAAGAAAATCTTCGCAAGACCTGTATCGCCGTTTGGACTCATCGTCAGCCCTTCTCTTACGATATTCCGATCGGTCGTAACTACGTCTTCGATTATGCTATCGGTCAGGACAATGCTGAAGAAAACGCTACCAACCTTACCAAGATCATTGGTATCGGTCAGGATGATGTTGCTCTTCGTACTGTCTGTATCCGCACTCTGGAAGACGTGCACGATCGTATCCTCAGCATGTCCAACAATCCTGACGACAAAGATGAATACATTGGCAAGTACTATGTCGCGGGTGACAAGGTCAATCCCGCTGTGTTCATTGGTACTCTTGATTACAGCGATCTCAACATCATTCGTGATGCTGACCGCGCTGGCGATATCAAGCAGAAGGCTATCACCTACCTTACCGCTGCTACTACCAAGGTTCTTTATGACTCCTTCTTCATGCAGCAGATCGGTGGTGCTGGTGTGACCTTCAAGTGCGTTACCAGTCTTCCTATCATCGGCAATGTGATTGGTCAGCCCCACATCCACGACCATATGAACAAAGAAGATCAGCGTGACATCGGTGATGGCGTTGAATACGTCTTGGTTCTCCCGAACGGTGTTCGTATCGAGTTTGTTACCAGTACTTTCGAGTACATGGAAAACAAAATGGTCATGTGGCCTGTTATCAAGAACAACGCTGATAGCGAGCTGAACTACGCTGTCAACCTCGACTACGGTACCATGGTTGCTCACTACACCCCGAGCGGTGAAGAAGCTCACCACCGTATGTTCGCCAATATCCGTGAACTGCCCGTCGTCACCAACCCTGTTGGTCTCATCATCGACGTCAACGGCATGGATATCGTGAACGGTATCGCTGAAAACGCTGTTCTGCGTCCTTCTTTCAATGTTGAAGGTACTATCAGCAACAGCGGCACCATCGAAGTTAGCGGTCAGTTGACTCAGGCTGGTGAAGCTGGTACTGAACAGCCCTAAGCTTATAAAAAAATAAGCTTACGTATGTGAGATATGAGATACACTGGTGCAAGCACATGCTTGCACCAGTGTATACTCTTATATCTTATTATTTGTTTCCTGGTGGTTAGTGTTCAGACTAAAAAATAAACGAACATACAAGGTTATACCTATCGTGTACACGATAGGTATAACCAAGTTTAATTCTTTCGATTGATTACTCAGTTTTTTGAGAGTTCTGAATGAACTTCTCAGATAATCGTCTCTGAGTTTCTTGTGTTACAGCCTCCAGATCCTCAGCTGTTGCTGGTGATCCGATCTTATAGTTTTCAAGTTCGTTCTGATCAATGAACTTTACTTCCAGCATCGGGAAGATCTGCATGGCAGCAACAGCATCTCGTTTTGAACGAGACAACGAAGATTCTTTCTTTTGAATCTTCTCAAATTCTTTTTTCCAGATCGACTCCTTCCAAACCATAGCGTTTCATGAACAACGCTTTGTATGTTTCAACAATTTGTTTGTTCTTTTCCTGAGCAGTTAATTCTTTAAGAATCTCACCAGGTTTGTTTGCAACTTCAGTCATTTTTGGTTTCCTTCATTTTGTTTATATTGGCAAATTTCTGTTTGCTTTTTCTTTCGAAGTTGATTGCTGTTGTGATGAGTTCTTTGTCTTCTTCTGACATGTTCTCATGAAACGCCTCCGTACAATCTTCTTTGGTAAGAGGTACATATCCATCAACGATATCCGTTACGATATCAGTTTTCTGTCCGCGCTCGAATTCAATAGAAACGGCTCGTGTCTCATGAAGTACATCGCTCTGATGAAAGACAAGTCTCTTACCGATTCGATACCGGCTCGGATCCTTACCGTAACATCCACTCATTTGCACATCAATAGGCATGTTCTTGTTTTCGATCTGGTTCAGCTGATCGATCAGCTCCTGCACGGTAATTTCTTTTTCCATAATACTTTCCTTTCCGTTGTTTATTGGTTATGGACTACTGTTTGGTACATTCTGTACACATATGTAATATATGTGTATGATAAGTTGAGTTACACTCCACTGTTATCAGTGTGTGTTATTCTTTCAGCAGGAGCTTCACAACAGATATCTGTCACTCCAAAGTTTTCAAGATCATCCACATACGTAACAGGGATACGAGATCCACCAGTGTAAACAGGTTCAGGATCTTGCGAGTTGATCCAAACACAACAGGGTTTTGATTTGTCTTCGACCTTCATGAGAAGATCAATTACTTCTTGTACAGTTAAGTGTTTTGGCATGTTAGCTTCCTTTTTATTTTGTTGCTACACTCGATAGCGAGTTTGACTATTTGTGGGTTGTGTTCAATGTAATAGATCAATGTCCCATCGTTAAGATAAGTGTTATGATCCTTACATTCACTGCGTTTCTTGTATGTATGACGATGTATTACCTTGCCTGATCCGACATTGACGATCTCTTCTGCAAAATAATCTTTCTTCATATCGTCTTCAAGTTTTTCCAACGCACTTTTAGTGGATTTGTCTTCAGCACTTGCGTTACTGACATGAACTGTTCTGTAGTAGAGAAGCGGAATCGCAGTTCTATAATCTGCTACACTTTCAATAAGAACACGATACTTCTCTTTTGTTGTTTTGGATTTTACAAAGTACTCGAAAAGGACTTCTCGTACATCAGCATCGGGAATGACAGCAAATTGAGGATTGTATACAACCATTGGAGGCTGGTTTGTACAATACTCAATTTTGTCTTGCAGAGGTCTATCTTCTTCACATGAATTCTCGTTAAGAAGTTGAACACGATTGACATATTCTCTGAAGTACTTATCAAGTTTATACTCAAGTTCTTCTTCAAGACTTTTAAACACTCTCCAGAATCCTTCAACATTAAAGTGGACCATCTCCCATGTTGTTACATCAGGAGAGAAGAATCCTCTATGTGTCTTGGCCCACCATCCTGTCTTAACACGAAGGTTGTAAATTCGATTGTTGTCTGTTCTGGTGATATCGTATGTGACATTCGATTCCTGGTCATAATGCCAAATACTAATATCCAATCCATACATGTTCTTGAGATGTTTTTTGAGAGTAGTCTTTGATTCGTCATCAAGACTATCAAGACGGTTGATTTTACTGAAACCAACAGCAGTTTTGAAACACTTACACATTTCAACTGCTATATCTGCTTCTTCTTTTGCGAGATCGTTCATTTCATTCCTTTCGTCATGGCTTGGTAGTATTTGCGTTTGCAACAACCATCGCCGACAACGGCGATACCACCTTGTGGTTTGTATCCATCTTTGAGATGATCGTTTACTTTCATTGAAAGTTCAACTAACATGTCTGCTTCCAAGATAATGTAGATAGGACACACTTTTGTTTCCATATTCTTTCCTTTCAGTTTAATGAGAAATTCACTAGGGTGGGCTACTTAGCACGCACCCTAGTGATATATGTTGTTTTGTTTATTTACCTATAATGTTTGCTATAGGTAAACTGAGTTAAGAACGTTTAGTTGTTCTTTTTGTCGTTTTCGTCACGAAGTGGTTCATCTGATTCGATTTCAGTGATCCGATAAACCATTCCAGATTTGGTTCGACACTCAATCACAGTCGTTTTTGTTTTCCCATCGCATTTGACAGTAAAATCCGATTCGGTCACTTCTTCTTTGTCAAACGCGGTCTGAATTCCTGTGAGCAACGCTTTCACGATGTTCTTTTCTCGTTCATTCAATGTTTTCATTTGTACCTCCTTGAATTAAATTAAACATTTCTTCGTAATTAGGTAACCCAAAATACTCATGACCTATAGCAACTGCGTTCTCTTGAACACACGGAACACGTCCAAATAGTGTGTTGAAGTATTCAGCATTTGCTTTAGCCATATCTTTCTTTTTACCAGCTTCTTTTTCACTCATGATTTGATCAATGGTGTATGGGCATCCTTCAATCCAAATAACAGAAGCCAGCTTTGTTTCACGTGAAATATTACATGCAACCGTAACACTCGGGTAGAAAGAACTCACGTCAAGGTCCATCGCTAATCTATATATTGCAGATCTCATCGATGATTCTTTAAGACATGGTAACCCTTTTACCTTCATACGAGAGGGGTGTAATACGGCTCCTCCGATATTTCCGATAACATCATCAAACTCTTGTTTGATTGAACCTGCTACAGATCCTGGTACACATTTTTGTCCCATCAGGTATCTATAAAACTGTGCTTTTAGCTGCACAGTTTGCTTTGCGAAATCCTGTAACATAGCGCAATCTGCAAGTTCGATCATAGATGCTACATCATAAGTTATAGCATCCATAAGACACGGTATGATAACGTCAAGGGTGTTGTACACACAGTAACCAATCTTGTCATTTGTCTGCATCAAGTAGTGTGATTGGTTGGTACCAAAATGCATCTTTCCAGCTCCGATTATTTTGTTACCAATATAATCCAAAGTGTACAAGATGTCTCTTCCTTTGACTTTTCTCAATCTTGAGTATAACGCCATAGCGTCATACCAATATGTATAACCAGGTGCATTGACTATATGCCATACATCTGTAAAGTGATCAACTTTTGTTTTGTCTTCTTTCCATTCAAACATACGAAATTCAGATGGAACATCAGGATGACACCATAGTTCTGCTAGATCCAACTGTCTAAATTCTGCACGTTGTTTTATGTATGGAACGTCGAATCCCATGTTCCAGATACCCAAGAAGTCAAACTTACATGAGTGGATGTATTTGAACATCTCTTGAATAAGTTCTTTTTCGTTATCACATAAAACAAATATTGGTTTGATTGGTTGTTTGTCCCAGATCTTTCGAGCTTTATCATTGAGACCTTCAACAAATTTAGAATGTTCTTCTTCTGCTCTTTTGTATAATTCGTTTGTATTGTTTTTGTCTAAACGAAGCCATTGTTCATTCAGTATAAAACATTTAACTTCTCTATCAGACCAAGAACACACAGAAGCACATAATATTTGTTCATCTCCAAGAACAGATGTTTCCAAGTCAAGCATACCTATTCTTAGATTGGTAGCAGATTTTGTCGTATGATCAAGATACTCACATTTCATTCGTATCAATGGATTGATATCCCAGGTATATGCATAAGGCGATGCTTCAACAGCTCTTCTTTGAAAGAATGGATCGCTATTCTTGATACCCAATGCTTGTGCTAATATATTGTATTGATCTTTGTAAGGAGTTATGTACATATCACAATCAGATATCTTAGCATACTCACGTTTGTGTTCATATCGTCTTAATCCATCCCTTGTCACATAAACTTGAGTTGCTGGATTTTTGATAATATGTAACTCAGAGTCTCCTGTCACAACATTCTTGACACATGCTACAATGGCATCATGACCCGATGAATTGTTTTCAGGAGGAACATATGTCCCGTGTAGGAACACACAGTTGTCTTTTGGGTGATAAAAGTTCGACATGTTTTCCTCATGTGAAAAAGACCATTTTGTTTGATCTTTTTCGTCCTCTTTTGG
>JAFVPU010000004.1 GCA_017505165.1 Clostridia bacterium | reverse complement strand
GAACGAGATTTATTATAAATATGATATTCAGGGTGGCAAAATGATCATGTATAGATGGCATAATAAAGATGGTTTATATATGGACACACTTGTTGAAGAATTGAAAGAAATAGGCATATATATCAAGAGTGAAATTGAATCTGAAATCTTCAATGAATTCCTTGATTACCTTGAAACATATAAACCAACTATTGTAAAGGAAGTTTTAGATAAAGAACATATTCAATCAGTTGTCGACTCAACATTTGAAAAAATGAAAAACGAACTAAAAAATACGAACAACGAAACAAAAGAAAATATGAACAATCTATATGAAATGGAAAATGATCCATTATTCGATAATATAGATAATGAATTATTCAGTTAAAATATTCCTGAAAAATAACTAAATCAAATCAGCTATTTGACTATAAAATAGTTGATTTTTTTGTTATTTAATTGTAATATATAATCAATAGGAGAGACTATGATTGATATAAATATAATTAGAAAAACACCTGATATTGTAAGAGAAAATATAAAAAAGAAATTCCAAGATCATAAATTACCTTTGGTTGATCAAGTGATTGAGCTCGACAATCAAGTGAGAGTTTTGAAACAAGAAGGCGACAATCTTCGTGCAATGAGAAACAGTTTGTCAAGTCAAATTGGTGCTTTGATGAAAGAGAAAAAAATCGACGAAGCAAATGAAATCAAAGCAACAGTTGTCAAAAATAATGAAAGAATTGCCGAGATTGAAGAACAAGTTGCAACTCTTGATGCTGAAATCAAAAAGATAATGATGACTATTCCTAATATCATTGCTGATGACGTTCCAATCGGTGAAAATGACACTAAAAACGTTGAAGTACAGCGTTTTGGTGAAGCTGTTAAGCCAGGTTATGAAATACCTTATAATGCCGATATTTTGGAATCTTTCAATGGTTTAGATAAAGAAAGTGCTGGAAGAACATCAGGAAACGGTTTCTATTTCTTGCTTGGAGACGCCGCAAGACTTCACGAAGCTATGATTGCATATGCAAGAGATTATATGATAAGCAAAGGTTTCACTTATGCAATTCCGCCATTTATGATCAGAAGCGACGTTGTAACAGGTGTAATGAGTTTCGCAGAAATGGACGCTATGATGTATAAGATTGAAGGTGAAGATCTGTATTTGATTGGTACAAGTGAACACTCTATGATAGGCCGATTCAAAGATCAAATCATCAAAGAAGACGAACTTCCAATAACTCTCACATCATATTCGCCATGTTTTAGAAAAGAAGGCGGAGCACATGGTTTGGAAGAAAGAGGAATCTATCGTGTTCACCAATTCGAAAAACAAGAAATGATCGTTATCTGTAAGCCTGAAGATCATATGGATTGGTATAACAAGATGTGGCAATATACTGTTGATGTGTTCAGAAACCTTGATATTCCAGTGCGTCAATTGGAATGTTGTTCAGGTGATTTGGCTGACTTGAAAGTTAAATCTTGCGATATCGAAGCTTGGAGTCCAAGACAACAAAAATACTTCGAAGTTGGTTCTTGTTCAACATTGGGAGATGCTCAAGCAAGAAGATTGGGTATAAGAATGAAGGGTAAAGAAGGTACTTCGTATGTATATACACTTAATAATACAGTACTTGCAAGTCCAAGAGGATTGATTGCTTTGTTGGAAAACAATTACAACGAAGACGGCTCAATCAGTATTCCAAAAGCATTGCAACCATACATGGGTGGAAAGACCAAAATCGAACCTATTAAAAAATAAAAAACAATCAAAAAAGTCAATTTAGATAAAGTTGGCTTTTTTATTTTTTTATAATTAGTTTTTTGCGAAAAGATATAATTTTTGATCATATTTGAAAATTTGATATAAAAGATAATAAAAATAAAGTTGATAAAATTTGTGATATGCAATTTGAAAATGAAAAATGAACTATCTCTAATTTAAATATTGAAAATTCCATATTTTTATAGATTATGTAAATTATCTAAAATCAAATCTGCTCTGAGACGCATTCTGAAATCAAAAGGTGAGGGATTGCTCATCTGAATTTTTAAAAAAATTCGTCTCATTTCATTTTGGCATGATAAATCAAAAAATTTTGAAATATCAGCTAAATCGACAATCTAAAATTTAAAATATATAAATAAGGTATTATATAAAAATAATACGATAATTTATACACAACTACAAAATCTAAATCTTGTCGAATAAAATCATATTATATGATTTTGTATCAAGTCTGTGGACAAAATCAGGGTTTTCCACCGGTTTTTGGCCTATTTTTGTATTATCTATTCGCAAAAGAAGGCTTTTGCGAATAGATATAAATACAAATGTTTCCACCACTCCATTTTTCTCCACACAGATATTTCTTGGTTTTTGAGTCCTTTTTCATACTCTGCCCTAACTATATATGTATATAATATTTTTTATTTTATCAACTAATATATGTATTTGTAGTCTAAGTATCAACACATAAATAATCTTGACTTTATTATATTCAATATCTTTTTACAAAAAAAGACAGCATAAAAAAACACTCGGTTAAGAGTGTTATTTTACATTATATATTTTAACGCGTTGGCTAAAGCAATCTTTCCGTGTTGGTAACTCAAGCAACCTTGAAGGTAAGCTGAATATGGCGGTCTGATTGGTCCATCACAACTCATTTCTATACTACTACCCTGGTTGAAACTTCCGCTTGCCATAATAATATCATCTTCGTAACCATCCATCTCACCTGGAATCAAAGTTGTGTTGCTATCAATAGCGCACGCATATTGAATCCCTCGAGTGAAGGCAATCAGTTTATCTTTATCGTTGAATTTGATTGTACATACAATATCGGACAGTGTATCGTTTAGAGTTGGAATTGTTTTATATCCCAACTTATTCAATGCATTTGCTGTCAACACTGCAAGTTTCTTGCTCTCTGCAACAACGTGAGGAGACACAAACACTCCTTCGAAGAATAACTTATAACCTGGTTCATATGATCCTATGTCAACCCCAAGTGCTGGACTTGTCATTCTGTATGATATAAGTTCAATCAATTCTTTCTTTCCTGCGATATAACCACCTGTAGGAGCAATTCCTGCGCCCATATTTTTGAGCAAAGATCCAATCACAAGATCAGCACCAACATCTGTAGGTTCTTTTTCTTCAGTGAATTCACCATAACAATTGTCTATTACTACATAATTACTTGAAACTTTTCTAATTTTTTTAATTATGTTTTCAATCTGTGTGATATTGATAGCATTCCTATCAGAATATCCTCTTGAACGTTGAATATATATCACTTTTGGATTATATTGTTCAATCGCTTTGATGATGTTTTCTGTATCAAATTCGCCATTAACTAACTCTACTTCTCTATAATTTATATTATAATCTTTTAGAGAACCGATATTCTTACCTTCTTCTCCGTGTATTACACGTTTTAATGTATCATAAGGTGTACCAGAAATTGCAAGCATTGTATCGTTTGGTCTCAAGATTCCAAACAAAGATTGGCTTATTGCTTCTGTACCGCAACTGATCAAAGGTGAAACAAACGCATCTTCAGAATGAAAAATCTTAGCAAAAACTTCGGAAATCTTTTCTTTTCCAATATCATTATGTCCATATCCACTACTACCTATAAAATGACGAGATTCCACACTACATTCATTGAATGCTTTCAAAACCTTAAGCTGATTTAAAAATTCAATTCTTGTTATCTCCTCAAATTTTGCTTGGCAATCATTTTCGCATTCGGTTAAAAATTTTAATATATTTTCCTTAATTTCTATCATCTAAAAATCCCTCTATTCTTTCTTCAGCTTGTTTCAATGTAAGCAATTCAACGTTTCTTATAGTTTTCAAGAAAGTAAGCTGACGTTTCGCATAATTTCTTGAATGTTGTTTGATAAGGTCAATTGTTGTCTTCAAATCAACTATACCTTCCAAATAATCAAACCATTCTTTATACCCTATACTAGTGGTTGATTGAGAACTTCTGGTTACTCCTGCTTTGATTAAAGAATTAACTTCATCAATCAGACCCATATCAATCATTTTATCAACTCTAGCATTTATCCTTTCATACAAGATCTCTCTATCTTCAATTACACCGACACAAATAAAATTGTAGTCTTTCAATATACTTTCAGAAATCTCTTTGTTATCACCAAATTTTTCAATTTCAAGGTAACGAATAACCCTTTTTAAATTATTAAAATGAACGGATTTGGCTTTATCTGGATTGATTTCATTAAGCAAATTCCAAACATGTTGATTTCCATATTTGTTTGCTTCATCTTGCATTTTTAGTCTAAATTCATCATTTGCTGATGTATTTCCCAAAGAATAACCTTCCATTAAGGCTTTCACATATAATCCTGTTCCACCAACAATAATAGGAAGTTTATCTTTTGATAAAATATCTTGGATTGCCCTATCACAATCAACAATAAATTCTCCCACATTATATGTATCTGTAGGCTCTTTTATATCAATTAAATGATGTTTGATTTTTTCTCTTGTTTTGGCACTTTCTTTAGCACTGCCGATATCAAGACCTTTATATATTTGGACACTATCCGCTGAGATTATTTCGCCATTGTACTTCTTTGCAATCCTTATAGCTAAATCACTCTTTCCTGTAGCAGTCTGCCCAGTGATGATTATGACCTTTTTTAAACTATTCTTTTGAACCATTTCTCAACCTGCGCTTTTGACACAACAGTAATTATAGGTCTTCCATGCGGACATAACAATACCGGATTTTTCATATCCAAATCCTTCAATAAATCATGAATTTCCATATCAGACAATTTCATACCTGCTTTTACACTGCTCTTGCATGCTTTTTGCATCAAATAGTGTCTTATTTCATTATTCATAGAAGGTTTGATATTCTTCATATCATGCAATAAATCATCAACAAAATTTTTCAAGTTGATATCTTTTAGTTGCATTGGAATTGAATTGATTTTTATTCTGTCTTCACCATATTCATCTATATCAAAACCAAGTGCTTCGAGTTCGGATTTCAAACTCATAACAAACTCTACTTCTTGTCTGGTCATTGTTTGAACATAAGGAACAAGCAAATCTTGAATAACAACCGAACGATTTTTTACCATTTCGGTGAATTTATCATAATTCAATCTTTCGTGTCCTGCATGATAGTCTAAAAATATGATATTATCATTTTGTTCTAATATCAGGAATTCATTAAATATTGTGCCAATAACTTTATAATCTGGAATATTCTCGATATTTACAAAATCTGATCGTTCTTCTATTTTTTGTTCAAAAGTTTGTTGAACTGATTGTTCATGAGACATTGTCTTCATGAGGTTTTTGAAATCTATATTATTTTCTTTCTTGTTTTCACTCTTGAGTTCAAAAATAGTTATAG